>DMNR01000169.1:2049-11891 GCA_003452655.1 Actinomycetota bacterium
GATGGGACGATCACCAAACTCGTCAGCGCGTCAGGAGTCAATCCGATGAGCGATCCGGACCTGGCGGTACTTGCCACATTGTGCGCGGCGTGACCTTGCGCGTCTAACCTAAGCGCCTACTGGCTGCGCAGCCAACTGAGCGCAGCCGCGGCCAAAGTCCTCACGCCGATTCCAATCGCTCGCTCGTCGATGTCGAACGTGCTGGCGTGCAGGTCCAACAGCTCCGACGACGCGGGGTCGTGCACCCCGAGCCTGGCGTATGAACCCGGCACGGTTTCCAGGTACCAGGCGAACGTGTCGCCGCCCCACGATTGGTCGGAGAACGCAACAGCATCGGCGCCGAACTGATCCGTCACGACCTGACTCAGGAACTCAGTTGCGACTGGGTCGTTGACGACCGGTGGAACACCGCGGGTGTGGGTGAGACGCCACTGCGCACCCGTGGGGCCGACGACCTCGGAGAGCGCTTGCTCGATCAACTCAGGCGCGGATTCCCACACCTCGTGATCCTGGGTTCGCAGAGTCCCGAACAACCTGCCGTACGACGGGACGACGTTCGCCGCATCGCCCGACTTCATCGATCCGAAGACCAGCTTGACCGGCTCTCCGGCGGCGAGTTCCTCAACGCGCTTCGGGACCTCCTGAGCCGCCTTTGCCATCACCTGGACAAGATCCACTGTGAGTTCCGGGCGAGCCGTGTGTCCCCCCGGGCCGCCCAACTCGATCTCCACGAGATCGGCCGCAGAGGTGATCGGGCCGGGATTGAGGCCGAGGGTTCCAACGTTGATTTTGGGATCGCAGTGCAGTCCGTAAATCGCACCAACATCTTTGAGGTGGCCCTCTTCGATGACCTCGATGGCACCGCCGGGCAGCGCCTCCTCGGCCGGTTCGAAGATCAACCGAACTCGACCTGCCGGAGCCCCTGGCGCAGCGAGCAGCCTGGTGAGCAGCAGTCCTGCTCCCAGCACGATCGTCGTGTGGGCGTCGTGCCCGCATGCGTGGGCGACACCGGGAACCGTCGAACGGTATGGAGTGGTTGACTCGTCATCCATTGCCAGCGCATCAAGGTCAGCGCGTAGCGCGATGGTCGGGACGTTCGCAGCGGGGTCTTCTTGCAGTGCAGTGTCCCCAGCCACGAGGTCGCAGACGACGCCAGTTCCACTCGGCAGGACCTGCGGGTTAAGCCCGGCGATCTGCAAGCGGGATGCGACTGCTTCCGTCGTCGCAAACTCCTTGCCCGACGGCTCCGGATGAGCATGCACTCGCCGACGGAACGCGATCAGCTCATCGAGGTGCCCCTCAAGAAATGCATCTACCGTTTCACGATCCGCGTCCGTGAAGTCAGGCGCTGCAACCTCGTGTTCGCTCACGAGGCACTGCCATCAAGGTCGGCCGCCTTCACGGCGCCGGTGACGTCGTAGCTGACGAAACTCGCGTCGGTCTCGCGCACCAATTCCTTGACGACGTCAACGAGCGATCCACCCTCTGCAACAACGGCCCGCTGGCGCAGGTAGCTCGATCCCTCATCTGCCATCGTCAAAGCATGCCGAAGTTCTTCGACACATCCGAGCCTTTCGGCAGTGGGCGTAAGGAAGTCGATTACCTCGCGCAATTGCTCTCGCAACGGTTGCGTGGTTCCAAGGCGATCCCGGATCAGGTCCGCATCCAGGCCCCAGCGGCTTGCGCGCCACTTGTTCTCGCGGAGTACCCAATCGGGCAGCAGCTCAATCGTCTCGCCAGCGTCGATCATCTCGTCGATCTTCGTAACCATCGCCTGTGCAATCGCGGCGACGGTTGCCGTCTCTCGCAGCGTGGTGATGCCGTCGCACATCCGCAGCTCGACGGTTCCGAAGTCCGGGTGCGGACGAATGTCCCACCAGATCTCCTTCACCGATTCGATCGTTCCCGCCCGCATGAGCGCTGTGAGCAGTTGGTTGTAGGCATCCCAGTCCGCCAGTTGCGGTGGGACTCCCGTCGTCGGCATCGCTTCGAACACCTTGGTCCGCGAGCTCGCCATTCCGGTATCGCGGCCGAGCCAGTACGGGCTCGACGCGCTTAGCGCCAAGATCACCGGCAAGTACATGGCGAGCACGTTTGTGGTGATCACGGCTTTGTCGCCAGAGCGCACTCCGACGTGCACGTGAATTCCGTGGATCAACAACCGCTGAGCTGGCCATTGCAGGCGCTCAAGCATTCGGTCATAGCGGGGATTCGGGGTCGTGGGCAGCTCGTCCCATTCGGCGAACGGGTGGGTGCCGGTGGATTCCAGCGCCAGGCCTCGCTCATTGAGCAACGGGACAATTTCACTGAGGGTTCCGGCGAGGTCGAACGCGGCTTGCCTGGGTGTTTCACAAATCCCGGTGATCACTTCGATGCTCGGCTGGAATAGCTCGTTCTTGGCTTTGGGGTGTTCTCCGCCCGGGTAGCTTGCCCCCGCCAGCGCGAGAATCTCCGACGAGCACGGCACAAGTTCGCCCGTCTCGCGGTCGACGATGCCGTATTCGACCTCAATTCCCACGGTCGATTTGGCCGAGCTGTTGAATTCCACAGCCGAACGCTATCGCCGCTTTGCCCCGGGGGCATCCCGAACGCTCTCCATCGGGGGATGCGATCAACGCTGTAACAACCCAGAAGTCCCCCAGCCCCCATAGCCGCAGCGGTCCTGCGTCGCCCGCCCCAGTATTGGGTGGGATTGTCGTCACTGGAGGGCAGGAACTCCACCCAATACTGGGCGGGAGGTGAATCCGCGGGAGGCCAGATGTGGGGCTTAGCCCATTCGCTCGTACCCGGCGATGCCACAATCACCACCCGTCGCATATGCTTACCCGGCCTTCAGCGGGTGACCGCAGCTGGCTCACTGGCCCCATCGTCTAGCGGCCCAGGACTCCGCCCTTTCACGGCGGCAGCGCGGGTTCGAATCCCGCTGGGGTCACGAACGTCCGCAGTTGCACGGTGGTCAGACCCGCCAAGTACACTGCACACGGTGCAAGTTCGCTTGCGCCACTTGGCCCCGTAGCTCAGTTGGTTAGAGCGCCGCCCTGTCACGGCGGAGGCCGCCGGTTCGAGTCCGGTCGGGGTCGCTCGAGTAATTGGACTACCCGTCGCACGCGGCGGGTTTTTCAATCTCGGCGGCTGATCTCTCGCCAGATCGGTCGCGGCCAGGTAGCTCAGTTGGTACGAGCGCTCGCCTGAAAAGTGAGAGGTCGACGGTTCGACCCCGTCCCTGGCCACCACATCCGTCTCAGGGCCTCAGCACCAATGCACCCGCATCGGTAGTGAGGCCCTGAGTCGCGTTAGCGAACCGTTTGCCGTGCTTTGCCGGAACACACTGAAGTCGCCTGCGTCGCGCACCGTCCCCCATACTCGACCCAAGAATCGCGCTGTCCAGGGTGCGTCGATTGAGGAGGCCCGAATGGCGGATGCGCCACCGCCAGATCAGTCCGCCGACGACCCGACGTCCGGCTCCGAGCAGGAAATCGTTCCCACGATGCTCGCCGAGATAGCCACCGCCTTGGGTCGCTGCACCTACCCGGTATCGCAGAGCCGTGTCCTCGTTGAGAAAGCTGCCGACGCCTACGGATACAAGAGTGGCGTCATCGCGCTGTTGCCGACTCTGTCGATAGTGGGGAACCGCCAAACGGGCGGCATCGCGATGCAAGAACTGACGGGCAGCTACCGATTCGACCAGATCGCCAGCGCGCAAGCCGAAGTTGCTGTCGCCTGCAGCGGGACCAAGCCTCCCGAGGACGTCCTTAGGAGCCTTCGAGCAATTCCGAACCAGACGCCGTTGTTTCCCACATGGTTACGGATTCTGGGTTACGGAGCGACCGCGCTTGGGTTTGCATGTCTCTTCCAGATGACCTTCCAGTCCCTCGCCATTGCAGGAATACTGGGGATCTTGGTGGGCGTCGCACTGCTGTGGGGGAATCCTGGTCGCCAAGTCAGTGCACTGATGCCGGTCGTCCTCACGTTCGCCTCGGCGGTAGTCGTTTCAGTCGTTGCCGTATGGGCGAACATCCCCGACCCAGCGAGGTTAGCGGTGATACCCGTCCTCGCCTTGATTCCTGGGGCCGCTCTGGCGACGTCCGTTATCGAATTGTTCAGCGGAGACATGACCGCTGGTTCATCGCGGCTGATCTACGCGATCATGCTCCTGTTGTCCATCACCTTCGCCTTCACGCTGGCGGTCCAACTCGTCGGAGCCGGCGAAAACGGGCTCACCGACGTCACCGCACAAACCGCTCCGCCGTGGGTGGTTTGGCTGGGAGTGGTGATCTTCGGGCTGGGTTATTCGCTGTTCTACTGCACCCCGCTGAACCTCTGGATACCAACGCTGACCTTGCTGGTGTTCTCGCATCTGGTCCTAAATCTGTGCCAAACCGTGATGACGCCACCACTGTCCGCCGGAGTTACTATCGCCCTCGCACTCATCGTGGCGTGGGTTCTGAATGACCGCACTGGAACAGGGCCGGTTTCGTTGGTGCTGTTCCTCCCGACCTTCTGGATGATCGTCCCCGGTTCGACCGGCTTCGTTGCACTCACAGGCGTCGTCGAGAAGAACCAGGATCTCAGCGATCTAGGTCTTCAGGTCGCACTCACGGTCGTGTCCATGTCGGTTGGAATCATGATCGCCAGCCTGATCTACCCGCACTTGCAGAAGCGGGTCGGTCGGCACTAGCTCAGTGACTTCCGTGCCGCGGCCCACTAGCCGACTACTCGCGACCTTCAGTTGCCAACGCCAGACGGTGCTTTGAACCGCCGCAGCCGCAAACTGTTGCTGACAACGAAGACCGAACTGAACGCCATTGCTGCCCCGGCGATGATCGGATTCAGGAAGCCGAGCGCGGCCAACGGGATTGCCGCCACGTTGTAGGCGAAGGCCNNGCCCAGAACAGGTTCCCCTTGATCGTGCGCAATGTTGCCCGCGAAAGTGAAATTGCATCCGCCGCCGAACGCAGGTCCCCGCGCACCAAGGTGATATCGGCTGCCTCGATTGCCACGTCTGTTCCGGTTCCCATAGCTAGACCCAGGTCCGCTTGCGCGAGTGCTGGCGCATCATTGACCCCGTCGCCGACCATGGCGACGACCCGGCCTTCACTTTGGAGCCGCTTGACGACGTCCACTTTGTCCGCCGGTAGGACCTCAGCGAATACCTGGTCAATACCCACCTCGGCCGCCACTGTTGCGGCCGCTGCGGCATTGTCACCAGTTAGCAGGACCGGCGAAAGTCCCAGACCGCGCAGCAAGGAGATCGCTTGGGCCGACGTCGACTTCACCGTGTCGGCCACAACCACCACGCCTCGGGCCTGCCCGTCCCACCCGACGAAGACGGGAGTCTGCCCCGCCTGTGCAGCCGCGTCGGCAGCAGCAGCCGTCTGCGCATCAAGGTGCATGGACCACTCGTCCGCCAGCCAGCTGCGGCGCCCGACAACAACTGCGTGCCCGTCGACGACTCCGCTCACACCGAGACCCTCGTAGTTGACGAATCCCTCGACTTCGGGCAAACCGATCGCCTCGGCGTCTGCTTGCGCACTCGCTGCTCGGGCGACTGCGGCAGCAATTGGATGTTCAGACGCGAACTCCAGCGCACCTGCCAACTGCAGAAGTTCACCTCGATCGACACCAGGCCCCGGCAGCGCCTCAACCACGCTCATCTCGCCGCTTGTCACAGTTCCGGTCTTGTCCAGCACGATGGTGTCCACCTGACGGGTGGACTCAAGGATCTGCGGACCGCGGATCAAGATTCCCAACTGCGCTCCACGGCCGGTTCCCACGAGCAATGCCGTCGGCGTCGCCAGCCCAAGCGCGCAGGGGCACGCAATGATCAACACCGCCACGGCGGCTGTGAAGGCTGCCTCGGCCGAATGTCCCGTCGCGAGCCAACCAACGAGCACGACGACCGACAAAACGAGCACGATCGGCACGAAGATTCCTGACACCCGATCTGCCAGTCGTTGAACGTCGGCTTTGCCGTTCTGCGCGTCCTCGACAAGACGCGCCATCTGAGCAAGCTGAGTGTCCGCGCCGACCCGCGTCGCTTCGACGACCAACCGGCCCGAGGTGTTGACCGTCGCGCCCACCACATCGGAGGCAGGACCCACATCAACCGGAACCGGCTCACCAGTCAGCATTGAGGCGTCGATGGCAGAGAAGCCGTCCAGGACGACTCCGTCGGTCGCGATCTTCTCACCTGGGCGAACCACAAACTTCTCACCAACGAGAAGTGACGAGATCGGAACGCGCTGCTCGAACGAACCGTCGGGACCGTCGCGCAGGACGGCGACATCCTTAGCGCCCATCGACAGCAGGGCCTCCAGCGCCGCGCTAGAACGAACCTTTGCCTTCGCCTCGAAGTACCGTCCGGCCAGGATGAACACCGTGACCGCGGAGGCAACTTCCAGGTAGATCTCGCTCGATCCGCTCTCCTGCGAAGGCAGCAGCGTGAAGTGCATCGTCATCCCAGGCATCCCCGCGCCCCCGAAGAACAACGCCCACAACGACCACAGGTACGCGGCACCGACGCCCACCGATATCAAGGTGTCCATCGTGGCGGCACCATGACGCAGGTTGATCCAGGTGGCTCGATGGAAAGGCCACGCACCCCAGACCACCACGGGAGATGCCAGGGTCAGACTCAGCCATTGCCAATAGTCGAATTGCAGTGGCGGGATCATCGCCATCAGCACGACAGGAATCGTCAGCGCAAGCGAGATGAACAACCGCTGCCGCAACGAATCAACATCGTCATCACCGTGATCGTGAGCGCCGCCTTGGGCGCCGCCGTGGGCCTGCGGATCCTCGTCGTGTTCGGCCGCAGGCAACTCGGCGGAGTATCCGGTCGCTTTGATGACCTCAACAAGCGCTTCCGGATCCACCGCGTCTGGATATGAAACCTTCGCCTTGGAAGTCGCGTAGTTAACCGTTGCGGTGACGCCTTCGACCTTGTTCAGCTTGCGCTCGATTCGATTCGCGCATGACGCGCACGTCATGCCGCTGATCGCCAGTTCGACGTCACTCATAGGTCCCCTCCTTGCCTGTCATGTTGCGCCGTGACACCGATGGCGATGTGGTGCTCGGCGGCATCACTCCACGAGGTCGTACCCTGCCTCGTCGATCGCGGCAGCCACCGCTTCTACGGCGAGTTCGCCCTCGCTGGTCACGGTGACTACCGAGACCTCACCCGGAACGAGTTCGACTGCCACAGAGCTGACACCAGCGATCGATGAAAGCTCCTCGGTGACTGCCGATACACAGTGCCCACACGTCATTCCGCTGACTTTGATTACCTTTGTTGTCACGCGTTTCTCCTAACTCTTGACCAGGCGAGCTACGGCAGCTGAAGCTTCGGCGATCTTGGCCTGCGCTTCGTCACCGCCCTCGTTGATCGCCTGGGCCACACAATGATGAAGATGTTCGTCGAGCAATCCGAGCGCGAACGAATCGAGCGCTCGTGAGGCGGCGGACACTTGCGTGAGCACGTCGATGCAATAGGTGTCGGACTCAACCATCCGTGCGATCCCACGAATCTGACCCTCGATACGTCGCAGGCGCCGCAAGTGTTCATCCTTCGAACCTTCGTAGCCAGGATGAGTGGAGACGCCCTCGCGCACCAACGGTTCGACACTCGCGGATTTCTTTGCCATAGCCAGGCTCCTTCTGCTCATACGCCTGCTCAACAGCATACCCCCCTGGGGTATTCCCGGATAGCGCGCGCAGAAGCCCGACGATCTGTTTTTCGGCAGTTTCGGGCGCAGCCTTGAACTGGCTGGCCCAACTGGGTGACCCCCATAAAGGTGCTCGCCAACATGGCCGATTCCTTCATGCGGAGGGGTCAAAATGGCAATGCACCGAGCACGTTTTGTGGCAGTGGCCGCCTCGGTCGCGCTCGCGGGAAGCATTGGCATCGCCGCATCCCCGGGCCAAGCTATGGCCGCCCCGGCAGTCGCCTCAGCAATCTCGGCGGCCAGCGCACCAGCGGCAAAGAAGCTGACCACGAAGAAAGTCAACTACTGCGGTTCGCTCACCCGCAAGCAGCGGGTCACGCTGAAGAGGGAACTCAAAGTCAGGAAGCTCACCAACAAACAGTGTTCAGCAAAGGCGCGCTCATTGAAGCTCTCAGCCCAGAAGGCCGCGAAGACCAAGCCAGCTCCCACTCCAACTCCTGCGCCAACCCCGACGACCACGGTGTTCGGAATGTCGGCGAATGGTGAGACAGCGCTAAAGGCCGCAGAGGCAGCGATCGGGCTCAAGGCCGGCGTCGTTGGCGTGTTCGCGGATTTCAAACATCCCTTCCCCGCACAAGACGCGGCCTATGCAGCCGCTCGAGGCGCATCGCTGATGATCTCGTGGGAACCGTGGGATTGGGAGGTCAAGAGCCAAACCCAACCCGCGTACACACTCGACCAGGTTGCTGCCGGCACGTATGACTCCTACATCAGCACCTTCGCGAAGGCTGCCGCCGCGACGGCACGGCCAGTGTTCATTCGCTTTGCCGCCGAGATGAACGGTGACTGGCAGGTGTGGTCAACCGGGGCAAACAGCAATGGACCGGGCGACTACATCGCTGCGTACCGACACGTCGTCGACGTCTCTCGCGCAGCGGGCGGAACAAACATCAAGTGGGTGTTCAACCCGATCGTGTCGTACGAAGGTTCAACTCCGCTCACGCAGCTGTACCCCGGCGATGCGTACGTCGACTGGGTCGCCCTCGATGGTTACAACTGGGGCGCACTTAAGTGGGGGTGGCAATCCTTCACCGACATCTTCACGATGGGTCTGAACGAAATCAAGGCCATTGCGCCGGGAAAGCCGCTAGCGATCGCCGAGATCGGCTGCACGCCTGGGACCGCGAAAGCCGCCTGGGTGACCGATTCATTCGCGAAGGCGCAGGCCGCGGGTGTTCGCATGGTCGTCTGGTTTGAGCACAACAAAGAGACTGACTGGCGCCTATCGTCGGATGCCAAGGTTGCGGCAGCGGCAAAAACCGCGGCGACCCGAGCGGGTTGGGTCAGCGGCGGTGACTACAACAAAGTGAAGGCCGCACTAGGCCTGTAACGAGCACCCAATGCGGCCTTCAAACCTGCGGTGAATTACCCGCGGTAGACCTTGTTGTAGTAGGCGGAGATACCCAGCGGCGTCAGCGGACTTGAGGTCCGAGACACATTCACCGTGTAGTAGCCGTCCTTGTCGAGCAGTGTCGCTGCCGAAGCGCTGTCGAACAGGTAGGACCCGTCAGCGGCAACGGTTGCGGTGCCGGCGACCTGCGGCAGCAGGTGGCCCGGACGCGACACGAGGACGTAGACCTTCTTGCCAGCGGCGAGATCCGTCATCCCTGCGACGTGCAGGTAGCGCTTACCGTTGTGACCATCTTCAGTCAGCACGGGCTTGGTGTTGTACGCGGCTTTCGTCACCGTGACCGGCATGATCTGGCTGTACTGCTCTTCGGGGTAAGCACCGAGTGAGAGCTGCACGGTGTACTTGCCTGCGCTCGGGAAGCTAACTGGCAGCGCGAACTTTCCGGCGCGAACCCAGTTACCGCCAGCGCTGCGCTGAATGCCGTCTGGCCCAGTGATCCAGGCGTTGACCCAGTTGCCGTCCGAGAAGCCCTTGGATGCGCCGCGAACCATGACCTGGCTCGCTGCGCGTGCCTGCGCCGGAATGTTCGTGATGGTGACCGAGTACTGGACGGCCGAATCGGCTGCACCCAGCGTCTTTGGGGCCACAACGTCAACGTTGTTGGCCTCCGGGCTTTCGTTTGTCAGTTCCTGTGTTCCGTCTGTCGACACAACCGCCTGAGTTGGCAGCGCCTCGGTGGCGTTGGCAGGCCCGGCGATCATGATCAC
>DMNR01000169.1:12030-16047 GCA_003452655.1 Actinomycetota bacterium
TCCCCTTTCGTGAATCCAATTCACTAGGAATGTTGTTCCCCCGCTGACACAGCCGAAACAGCATTCGGTGACATAACTGGCCCCACATCACCCGGTCGGCCTAAACCGTTCGGCCACCGATTCCGACAAACGGCAGAAGCGGGCGAGTCGTGCGTCACTTTCCGTTATTTTCCAACGGTTTCCGGGTAAAAGAGAGATGTACCCATTGACCATCGCGCACATGAAAGTTGCACATGGGGACCATGGCTACAGGAAGGATTCACCTTGATCGTCGGACTCATCCCAGCCCACAACGAGAGCGACGGCATTGCCGCGTCGGTTTCGTCCATCGCAGGCCAGGTTGATCAAGTGATCGTCATTTCTGACAACTCCACTGACGACACCGTTGCCCGCGCAATTGCCGCAGGTGCGACCGTCATTGAAAGCCTGGACAACTCTGACAAGAAGGCCGGCGCTCTCAACCAGGCGCTGACCGCGATGCTCAATCTCGGACCAACCCCATTTGATCTTCCGTCGCTCACCGACGACGACCACGTCCTGGTGATGGACGCCGACTCCCGCATCGACGAAGGCTTCGTCGTCAGGGCGATCGAGGAATTCGAGCTGACCCCCGATGCTGGTGCTGTCGGTGGTGTGTTCCTTGGCGATCCCGGTGGCGGACTTGTGGCCCAGCTCCAGCGGAACGAATACATCCGATACGCCCGCGAGGTAGCCCGCCGTGGCGCTCGCGCGTGGGTGCTCACCGGAACTGCCTCCGTGCTGCGCGTTGATGTGTTGCGCAAGGTTGCCAACGCCCGACGAGACGGCGCCTTGCCTGGCAGCTACGGCGTCTACGACACCCTCGCTTTGACTGAGGACAACGAACTGACTCTGGCTATCAAGACGCTCGGATACCGAACGATGTCGCCCAAGGAATGCATCGTCCGTACTGAGGTCATGCTCAATTGGCGTGACTTGTGGCACCAACGAATGCGGTGGCAGCGTGGCGCGCTTGAGAATTTGCGTCACTACAAGCTGAGCAAGGTCACTCGCCCGTACTTCGTCCAGCAGGGGATCATGATCCTCGGGATGTTCGCAATGTGGCTGTTCATCGGACTCACTGTCCTGAGTGCTGTCACTGGCAGCTTCCAGATTCAGCTGCTCTGGCTCGCGATCGGTTTGATCTTCGTGGTCGAACGAATCGTCACCGTCTGGAAGGGCGGCTACAAATCGCTCGTCATCGCAGTTCCGATGGTGATCGAGTTCGTCTACGACTTGTTCCTACAAGCCGTGATCATTCGGTCCATCTTCGACATCGTCTCCGGCCGACAGGCCGACTGGTACCACCCGACTGACGGCGCAAACGCTGCGGTCGAATCGGTCCCGCAACCGAGCGCATCGCCTGAATCGCAGGATCGAGTGCTCACCGCCCGCTAGGCACCAGGCCGTCGGGCCCCATTAACCAATCGACTAAGCAACAAGGAGGAAGAACATGTATCAAGGAGGAGGAGCCGCCGCAGCAGGCGGAACCCTTGCCGCAACGGGAGCCGCAGTCGCGCACATCGCATGGCTGGCTGTTGCCCTGTTCACAGTCGGATTCGCCTTAATGGCGCTTTCGAAACTAACACCGCGCAAACAGCGCTAGGAGCTCACGCAAGCTCGAACGGTCAATGGCCGCTCAGTTCATCAGGCCGATCTCGGCTAACAAGATGAGCAGGGCGGCCATTGCCGGGTACCGAGCGAACTTGTGATCAACATTGAGCGAGCCCATGCGGGTGAACCACGGGAACGGGTCATACGCCAGGTCCCAATGGTGGCCGCGGAAGCTCGCTAGCCGCGTGGAATTCGCTGCCGGCAGTCGCGCTTGACCCACTGTGATCAGCATGTCGTTGTTCTTGTCGTAGCTATTGAGTTGCAGCACGCCCATCGCCTGGTAGTACGGCACTTCGCGCAGCGACGTGACCCCCTCGACGGTGAAAGTAGGAATTCCCATCTCGTTGATCTCATCGACGTGATCAGCCAAGTACTGCGTTCGGACTTTGGTCGTGATGTCGCCAATGGCCGCATCGACGTCGTACTGCTCAAGCCGGGTAGTGACCCGGTCTGCCTGCACGACCGGAACGATCTGTCGCAGCATCTTGCTGATCGGCCCACTCAAGGGGGAGTTTGACGGCGGGTTCGCGTCAAGCCGCGAATAGATGTCGTCTGCGATATACGAACCACCGAAGATTCCCGCCCAGCCAACGAAAGCCTTCACGCGGTCTCGCAGCTTCGGGTTATCCACGAGGAATGTCAGCGCATCGGCGGCGCCCTTGTCATAGCCGAGCAGAATGACATCCTTGGGCTTCTTGGCGTCCTTGGCAGGAATGTGTTGGGAGTCCGCGTCGAACCCGCGCCCCTTCTCCAACGCCAGCTTGATATCAGCCGTGTTGTCGGCACATGAGCGCACCGGGTGCACATCGGCACCGAGGATGCGTAACCCGAAGCGCTTCTCGATGCGTCCCCACACGGATTGGAAGGCCATAACCGGCAACAAGCCCGTCATTAGACCGGGAACAAAGAGCAGCGTCGAGCCGTGCAGCTTCGGTTCTTTGGCATCCGGCAGGAGTGCCTGCGATTCCTGGCGGTTCACACCCTTGAGAAACCGCGCGGCGACCAACTCCCGGCTCGAGCGTCGGTCGATCAGCTGAATTGGCATCGGCACCTTCGCCGCGCGCAGTGCGCTGGCGTCGTTGCCACACTCCGTGAGAAAGATGTTGCGATAGCGACGGCCGAGCCATTCCTGGATGACGGCATCGGACAGGGCCGCGGCACCATCGGCAGCGATGGCATCGCGGACACCGCGAATTACCTCGTCGTAGTCATTTCGCACCAAAGCGGACGCGATGTCTGGATATCCGGGAGATGCTGCCACAACGTCAGAGCCTAGGTATCCGAGCCACCGCACGCACATCCAAGTCCACGGCTCGGGCTATCAGCCCGCCGCGAACCCAGTGTGGTGTGGTGTGGTGCGCGCTCAACCTTTGTCGTCGTCGTACTTGGCAAACGGATCATCGTCATCGTCCGCTGGCGGACGCGCATGACCGTTCTGCGGCTTTGCACCGCTCAATTCAGCGCGCAGGGCATCAAGATCGGTCTGCGGAGCGTTGTACTTCAACTCGCGAGCGACCTTGGTCTGCTTGGCCTTAGCTCGGCCGCGCCCCATGGCTCGACCCCCTCGCCCGGGCTATCCCCGGAATCGACGTTGTCTGGCAGTTTCAGTTTCGGGCACTTCAGGAAATCTAGTACTTCTGGGAAAACTAGCACTTCTCGCTGACGCAATCATTTCTCGCTGACGCAATCCGGAATCTTACGCGCTCGCCTGACTCTGGCAAAACCCGCGTCAGCAATCAGAGGCAAGAGTACCCCGCCCGCTAGAGATTTCGCAGCAGGGGCACCCATCTATCGATTAGTGCAAATGGGGCAAATGGGTTGCTTCCACCCCATCTGGTGACGACACTCAGGGTAATGACCGCTGAGGTGAACGACTCCGAGCCGCTGCTGACCCCTGCTGAGGTCGCAGCGATGTTCCGCGTGGACCCCAAAACGGTAACGCGGTGGGCGAAGGCCGGAAAGCTCAGTTCGGTGCGCACGCTTGGTGGCCACCGTCGGTACCTCGCCAGCGAAGTCAGGGCACTACTCGACGGCTCACCGGCCAAACCAGAGCCCGTTCCGGCGCCACCGCCACCCATGGCGCCTGTCGTGAGCGCTCCTGAGGCTCGTGGCCTTGAACCACTCCCTCCGCCACCACCGACGTCCGGTTCGTCGGCAGGACTGCCTTCTCGCTAGTCCTGAACGTCGTTAGCTGGCGTAGCTGCCGCGAAGTTGCACAGATCCACCCGCGCCACCCTTGGGCGGCGCATCTGATTGGTCAGACTCCGATGCGGTACGAACCTGGCCACACGTCCAGCTTTCGACTCCGCGTGACGCCAGAAGCGACAGCGTTGCATCCACAGAATCGGCGCCGACAATGGCCAGCATCCCGATTCCCATGTTGAA
>DMNR01000169.1:16138-16609 GCA_003452655.1 Actinomycetota bacterium
CTTCGCGTAGATCCTCGTTGGCTCTAGGAGTTCCTCGCCGAGCGTGCGGCCGAATTGGGAAACGTCCCGATTGAGTTGCCACCCCGCATGAGTGAGTAGCACGTGGCGCGCAAGCGAGTACCCGTTGCTGTGTAGCCCGGATGCGCGCATCGCAATCGCGACGTCGCCGGGGCGCACGCGGTCTGGACCGAGTACAGAGTCGGCCTCAACGACCGCAGTCCCTGCGCCGGCAACGTCGTACTCATCAGCACCGAGCAGCCCGGGGTGTTCGGCAGTCTCGCCGCCGAGCAACGCGCAACCCGCCTGGATACAGCCGTTGGCGATGCCGGTGACAATCGCGGCAATCCGCTCGGGCACCACCTTGCCGCAGGCGATGTAGTCGGTCATGAACAGCGGCTCAGCGCCTGTGACGACAAGGTCATCAACGACCATCGCGACGAGGTCAATTCCGATCGTGTCGTGCTTATCCAT
>DMNR01000169.1:16681-18923 GCA_003452655.1 Actinomycetota bacterium
AGCAGAGGCGTCGAATAGTCCCGCGAATCCCCCGAACGCCCCCACTGCCTCGGCGCGCGTGGCCTTAGCGACGGAGGCTTTCATGAGTTCCACGGCGCGTTCGCCAGCAACTGTGTCAACGCCAGCGGCGGCGTACGTCACACCAGATGGATTGGTCACGGTTGCCCCAACGCTCCGACCGTCGTGCTGCTCGGTGTCGCGGCGACGACGAGGTGATCAGGAACCACGGCTTCGAGGTCATCCTCGAGCAGGTACTTCCCGAGTAGTTCGGGCTCAGGAAGCGCGACCGGATAGATGCCGTCGAAGCAGGCGCGGCACAGGTTGTTCTTCGGAACGTTGGTTGCTTCGATCAAGTTGTCCAACGCGATGTAATTCAGGGAGTCCGCACCTATCGATTCGCGGATTTCGTCGACGGTCTGATTGTTCGCGATGAGTTCGGCGCGGGTGGCGAAGTCGATGCCATAGAAACAGGGCCACTTCACTGGAGGTGAGGAAATCCGCACGTGGACCTCTTTCGCACCTGCTTCGCGGAGCATCTTGACGATGGCTCGTTGAGTGTTGCCTCGCACGATCGAATCGTCGACGACGACCAAACGTCTGCCGGCAATGACCTCGCGCAGGGGGTTCAGCTTGAGCCGGATTCCGAGTTGGCGCAGCGTCTGCGATGGTGAGATGAAGGTCCGGCCGACGTACGCGTTCTTGACCAACCCCTGCGCGAACGGAATGCCCGAGGCCTGCGCGTAACCAACCGCACCGGGCGTTCCAGACTCCGGCACCGGAATCACGAGGTCTGCCTCGACCGGATGCTCGCGTGCGAGCCGTCGCCCGACTTCAACGCGGGTGGCGTGGACGCTCTGGCCATCCAGGGCCGTGTCCGGGCGGGCGAGGTAGACGTATTCAAATAGACACGCCTTCGGTTCTGCCTCGGCGAAACGGCGGGTGCGTACTCCGTCGCCGTCAATCGCGACGAGTTCGCCCGGCTGAATGTCGCGAACGAACTTCGCGCCGACGATGTCGAGTGCTGCGGTCTCGCTCGCCACGACCCAGCCGGTCTCAAGTTGTCCGAGGACGAGGGGTCGAATGCCCTGCGGGTCGCGGGCGGCATAGAGGGTGGTGTCGTCCATGAAGACCAGTGAGAACGCACCACGCATCCGCGGAAGTTCGAGCACAGCGGCTTCTTCGATCGAGATGTCGGGGTGACCGGCAAGCAGTGCGGTCATCAACTCGGTGTCACTCGTCGACGTCGGGACTTGGCCGAGTTGTAGCTCGCCGGATTCTGCAATGGTTTCAGCGAGTCGCTCGGCGAGCTCAGCGGTATTCGTGAGGTTTCCGTTATGGCCGAGGGCGAGGTTTCCGGTAGCAGTTCGGCGGAACGTGGGCTGCGCGTTCTCCCAAACGCTGGCGCCGGTGGTTGAGTAGCGAGCGTGGCCAATCGCGAGGTAGCCGTCGAGGCTCTCGAGGGTCGCTTCGTTGAAAACC
Source organism: Actinomycetota bacterium (assembly GCA_003452655.1). GTDB lineage: Bacteria > Actinomycetota > Actinomycetes > S36-B12 > UBA10799 > UBA10799. The sequence continues at coordinate 18,161 of DMNR01000169.1, forward strand.
TGAGAGACCAGGCCCATCTCTTTGTAAACGAGGATCTGCTTGCCATCGCTGACGGCGATCCCTGCAGACTCCTGGCCGCGATGCTGCAGGGCGTACAAACCGAAGTACGTCAGCTTTGCGACTTCCTCACCCGGTGCCCAGACCCCGAAGACACCACAGGCGTCTTGGGGTCCCTTTTCACCGGGAAGGAGGTCGTGATTAAGCAGACCATCGCCGCGCGTCACTGTTCGAGTGTACGGGCGAAGGCCGAAATCTCAAACAGGTGGCATCGGCACGAGAGGCAGCAGAGCCGACAGATCGCTGCGTTCACCGCTTGCCATCACCTCGCCGGCCTGTTTGGCGGCTTCCCAGGTGAGTGTGCCGGTTGCGAGTTCAATGAACGTCTGCGCGCTGAGTTCGACCGTCGCGGGCGGAGTTCCGCGGCGATGCCGGACGCCCGCCACCACCTGCACAGCTGAATAAGGCGGAACCCGGACTTCCACGCTGTTTCCTGGGGCCTTCGCCACCAGCAGTTGGGTGAGCAGCTTGACCGCCGTCTTCTCACTCACCCGATCCGGCTTCTCCCCCCGGTTGTAGGCAGCCACACACGTCGCAACAGGGTCCACACCCAGCATTGTGGCGGTTAGCTGCCCTGTGGCGGCAAGAACTCCCCCCAATACGAGGCGCGGGGCATCGTCCACAGGAAGCAGGCAGGAATCGGGGCCACCACCTGGATTCGGGGAAGGATTGGCCGATGCCTTCCTCATCACTTGCGCGACACCAG
>DMNR01000169.1:19110-21721 GCA_003452655.1 Actinomycetota bacterium
CAGTCGGGTGGACGGATTCAATGATTCGCGCACAGCTTCGTGCGCGGCGCTGGCAGGTCCTGTTCCGTGGCACCTACCTGACCGAAACCGGCGAACCGTCAATGGCAGCGTGGTGGTGGGGTGCCCACCTGCTCATGGGCGACCGTTCTTACCTCTTGGGCGAAACGGCTCTGCAAGCATGGGGGCTCGGGCAGGCCCAGCGTCCGGTGAAGATCGGGGTTCCGTGGAATCGCTATCGAACTCCCCCAACGGATTCGATTGAGGTTTCGCGCCACCGGCTCGTGCCGCCCATCAGGCATCCCGCAGGATTGCCTCCGGCCGAAAGAGTCGAGTACGCCGTCATCGACGCCACCCAGACATCCAGATCACGTCGCTACGTCGAGCAACTTGTGACGGAGGCCTGTCAGCGGCGCTTGGTCAAGCCTGACGAGGTACTCAAGGCCATGAACGCCCACCGCCGAGTCAGGTTCCGCGGATTGATCAAGGACCTTCTCTCGGAGTATCAGGACGGTTCGACCTCGATCCTCGAAGTCGACGCTGTGCGACTTGTGCTCCGACCACATGGTCTGCCGACGGGTCGCGGCCAGGTTCGTGAATACCAAGGCGGCGCGGTTATCTATCGCGACCGCGTTATCGAGGAGTTCGGAGTTGTTCTTGAGTTCGATGGGAGGTTAGGCCACGCTGATCCGGGTGGACGGCTGCGCGACTTTCGGCGCGACAACGCAGTTGTGGCCTCCGGGCGGATCGGACTGCGATTCGGATGGACCGACGTGCACGAAGATGCGTGCGGGGCAGCCCTGCAGATCGCGCTGGTGCTCAATGGCCGCGGCTGGACCGGCCAAATCACCCCTTGCGGGCCCGGTTGCCTCGCCGTCTAGACCAATGCGCTCACAACGTGGCGGTTAGCTGCCCTGAAACGACGGAAACTCCACCCAATGCTGCGTGGTTAGGCAAAAAGGGCGGGAAAGGTGCCCTGGTGAGCGGCGCGGAGGTCGTCGAGGGTCACGGTGAAGCTGTCGCCGACCTGCAAGACCTGGGTACCCGAAGGTTCTCCCGCATCGGGACCGAGCTCAGAATCCACCACACCGATTCGGGTTGCCGGAAAGTTCCGTGCGCCACACATTTCGGTAAAACGAAGCTCCTCGCTGCGAGGAACCACCACGACTGCGCGTGTTGCCGACTCAGAGAACAAGAACACGAAGGGGTCGAGCTCATCCGGCACCCACAGGCGCGCGCCAATATTCGCTCTCATCGCCATCTCTGCCAAGGTGATCGCGAGTCCGCCCTCAGAGACGTCGTGCGCGGCGGTCAGCATCCCGTCGCGTGACCCGGCAACGAGAATCTGGCTCAACTGACGCTCGACTTCAAGATCTAACTTCGGCGGCAAACCTCCGAGGTGCCCATGCACCACGTGTGCCCACTCCGAGCCGGCGAATTCGTCCCGCGTCGTGCCGAGGAGGTAGATCAACTCACCATCGGGTCCCCACGCCATCGGCGTGCGGCGGTCAACGTCGTCGAGCACCCCGAGCACCCCGATAACCGGGGTCGGCAGGATCGCGGTTTCCCCGGTTTGGTTGTAAAAGCTGACGTTGCCGCCCGTGACTGGGACACCAAGCTGCAGGCAGGCGTCCGCGAGTCCCGTGACAGCTCGCTCGAACTGCCACATCACGGCCGGGTCTTCCGGCGAGCCGAAGTTGAGACAGTCCGTCACAGCGAGCGGAATCGCGCCTGTTGCCGAGATGTTCCGGTACGACTCCGCCAGTGCCAACTGCGCACCACGGTAGGGATCGAGTTGGGCAAACCGGCCATTGCAATCAGTCGAAATCGCGACCCCGCGGCCCGTCTCTTCGTCGACGCGCACAATCCCGGCATCCTCGGGTTGAGCCAACACCGTGTTGCCTTGCACGTACCGGTCGTACTGATCCGTCACGTAGGACTTATCCGCAAGGTTCGGAGAGGCGAGCAGGCGAAGCAGCGTGTCGCGTAGCTCGGCGCCATTCGTTGGGCGGGCGAGACCCTGTGGACCGTCCGCCTGCAAGGCGTCCTGCCCGGCGGGGCGGGCGTACGGCCGCTCGTAAACCGGCCCGTCGTGAGCCACGGATCGCGGCGGAACGTCAACGATCTGCTCGCCGTGCCAGTCAACCGTCAACCGCCCGGTTTCGGTGACCTCACCGATCACCACCGCNNTCGCGCAACAGCACGCGATCGAGCACAACGTGCATGCCACCTTCGCCGTTGCTTGCCAACTCGCTGGTCGCGCAGGAGATACCGGCGCCACCTAGGTCCTGGATTCCCTCGACTAAACCCGCGCCCAGAACCTCGAGCGTGCATTCAATGAGCAACTTCTCCATAAATGGGTCGCCGACCTGAACGCTCGGCCGCTTAGTTGGTCCGCCTTCATCGAACGTCTCTGACGCCAAGACGCTGACGCCGCCGATTCCGTCGCCGCCGGTGCGCGCGCCGTAAAGAATGATCTGGTTGCCGACGCCCTTGGCGCTGGCAAGGTGAACGTCCTCGTGTTTCATCGCTCCGACGCACAATGCGTTCACCAGCGGATTGCCGAGGTAGGTCTCGTCGAACACAATCTCGCCACCGATGTTGGGCAGCCCCA
>DMNR01000191.1 GCA_003452655.1 Actinomycetota bacterium
TACGAGCACAGCCTGACCGTCCTGCAACAAGCGATTGAGCTTGAGACAACCCACGAGCCAATGACGAACCCTGACCTCGTGCTGAGGCTCGCCGCCTTGCTGCACGATATTGGCAAGCCGAAGACACGCAGGTTCGAAGATGGCGGCGGCGTCTCGTTTCACCACCATGAAGTGGTCGGCGCGAAGATGGCCCGCAAGCGTTTGCGGGCTCTGCGCTATCCGAACGATGTCGTTGACCAAGTGACCAGGCTGGTGGAACTGCACCTGCGTTTCCACGGCTACAGCTCGGGCCAATGGACTGATGCGGCAGTGCGCAGATATGTGCGCGACGCCGACGATGAGTTGACTCGATTGCACAAACTCACCCGCGCCGACTGCACTACTCGCAACCGGCGCAAGGCAGCAGCGTTGCGCGCCTCGTACGACAGCCTTGAAGATCGAATCGCGGTGTTGTCCGAGGAAGAGGAACTGCGATCTGTCCGACCTGATCTTGACGGAAACGAGATCATGGAATTGCTGGGAATCGGACCGGGACGCGACGTGGGCGATGCGTACAAGTACCTGCTTGAGCGCCGTTTGGACCGTGGTCCGGTTGAACCCGAAGAGGCGAAGTCCGAGTTGCTTCGTTGGTGGGAATCCCGTAACCCTTAGCGGATGAAGATCAGGCGTCCGTTTACCGCTGTCCTTGTCGCGTCGTGCGTTGCCGTTGGTGGTCTCGTCACCGCGGCTCCATCGCTGGCTTTGGTCAACTACAACTCAGGTGATCAAGCGAGCCAGGACACTGCGGCTACGTCGCAGTCGAACGGCACTTGGGGTGACTACTCCAGTGGCGTCGGATCCCGTCCGTACGTCCAGAGCCTGTCGGTCACTAATGGTGGATCAACGACGACTGTCTTTTCGGGTGGATCAGTGGGTGCCCCGACTCCGGTAGTCGGCGACCTCGCGCCCGTCGTGTCGCCGATCAACCTTTGCAAGATCGGGCAGACGCCGGGTGTCGGATCTTGTTACGCGACGCCGAACCGGGTGCAGATTGCATTTGGCGCGCAGGGCTCCGGTCAGGTGGATACAGATCTTGCGAACGTTGGAAACCAGACCATTAACGGCAGCAGCATCATCGACGCGACGATCAAGCTCAACAGCTTCAGCTCTGCTCTTCGCTGGTCGCAGCTGAACGGGCACCTGCTGTATTGGCAGACCTCTGGGCTTGGAACTGCGGACGCCTCCGTTCGGGTCAAGTTCAATCCGGTCACGACGCCAGGAATCGACTGGGGTACTCAGACCAGCGGTGGTTGCACGGCAACGCCGATCTTCGACTGCAACATCGCTCAAGCTGACGGTTCGTACCTTGGCGCGAGTCTCCTGTTGAGCCTGGACGACACCCTTGACCCGGCACTGACGGGAGCGGTCTTCGCGACCGAGAGCGCAATCTCGGGATTCCTTCTACCCGGTGGCTCAGCGACGAGTCCGACGCTGGATCTGCAGGTCGCCTCAAGCCACCTAACCTCGAATGGCGCTTTGAACACCGGCAGGCTGCAGGCATTTCTCCCTAGTCAATCGCTGATCAACCTGTATGGCGTACTGCCTGAGGATGCCCCGAGCTTCTTCACGGCGACGCGCTCGAACAGCTCTGGAACCAATGATGCTCCGACCTTCACGCGGTGGTCGGCAGGTACCAACGGCGGCGACGGGCTGCTGATCGACGTCAACGGGATCACGTTCTCTGCCCCGACCTACAAGGTGGCGCGCAAGGCCGCTGCGTTGAAGACCACGGCGAAGTACACGAAGAAGGCAAAGAAGACCAAAGTGACGGCGAGCAAGATCGCTGCCTGCAAGAAGAAGTCGTGCAACGTCTTCGTGTACCGGCTGCCCGCCTCGACGAACTCCGCCGCTGTCACGTGGGTCGGTACCTACAAGCTGAAGAAGGGCAAGCAGCTCAGCGTCTCGCTTGCCAAGAAGAAGCTGACAAAGGGCAATCGCTACCTCGTGGTTGTCCGCAAGGGCCGGGCCCTGGTTACCACTTCCAAGGGCACGGTTCGCTAATTCGCACTTGCGACTAGCTTGCGACGCGACGCTCTGAGCGATCGCCGGCTAGGTAGAGCAGTGCGGTTGCGCACAACATCACTGCCAGGAAGATCAAGTCGAAAGGTGACTGACCACTCGCGGGGCTCGTGAAAGCTGCGAGTGTGACGCCGATGACGAGTCCGATATTGATCACGACGTCATAGAGGGAGAAGACCCGCCCGCGATGGTCGTCGTGGATGCGGTGCTGGACGGCCGTGTCGGCGCAGATCTTGACTGCCTGGCCCGCGAGCCCCAGCGCTACTCCGCCGATGATCATTGAAGGAAGCGTTTGGATCGCGAATCCGATTGGTGTCACGAAGCCGGCGATGACGAGCGAGATGCTGCTCCACCAGACTGGACCGATGGTTCTGGTGAGTCCCGGCGTGACGATAGCCGCGATGAGTGCACCGCCGGCCGCGCCGCCAACCACGAGGCTGATCTGACCGAGCGCCACCTCCGGGTCGGTGGGTGGGTTGAGAGTGTTGCGCAGCAGCAGGATCGCCAGAACCGTCACGATTCCGAAGGCGATCCGATGGATCGTCACGACCGAAACCGCACGCATCGCTGGACGGGCGCGCCACAGCGCCGATGCTCCCTCGGCGAATCCGCGGATCACTGCCGCAAATGTGTCGCCGGGTTTTGACCCATCCGGACCGAGGAGTTGTTTCGGCATCCGCAGCGCGAGCAGCCCGGAGACAGTGAAGCCGATCGCTGACAGCACCAGGATGGTGGTCGAACCGGTATCTCCGCCGCCAACGGCCGATCGCAGCACAACGCCGACGAGGCCGCCGATCGCGGCGCACAGGGTCCCAGCTGTCGGTGAGAAGGCATTCGCCGTCACGAGGTCTTTGTCCGCCACGGTGTGTGGCAGCGATGACGACAACGCCGCGAGGATGAAGCGATTGATCCCCAGGGCAATCAACACCGCGAGGCCGAGGTCCAGCCCGCTGCGCTGCTGGATGGTGAGCAGTGCGACTCCGAGGACGACGACAGTTCGTAGCAAGTTGCCGTAGAGCAGAACTTGGCGCCGACTCCAGCGGTCGAGGAAGACTCCGGCGAATGGTCCAACGATCGAGTACGGGAGGTAGAGAATCGCGAACGTTGTTGCGATGGAGGCCGCGGTTGGTTGCCGTTCCGGCGAGAACAATACGAAGGTCGCTAGCGCCGCTTGGAACAGACCGTCACAGAACTGCCCAGTCGCTCGGACGGTGAATAGTTGCCGGAAACGTGCAGATCCGAGGACCTGACGAAGTTCCGGCGCAATGCTCACGCGGGTGAACCTACCCGAGCGTGCGCGGCTCACCCCCCGGACGCGCAAACCCCCGTCGTGTTGGGGCTACCCGGGCCAAACTGGCGTAGGTGACCTCAACACGACGGGGGTTTGCAGACGTACGTGATGGCGGGAGCCCGCCTGTGCCGCCTTAGCGGTCGATCTTGCCCGAGATGAAGTCCTCGACGGCCTGCTTGGCTTCATCGTCGGAGTACTGCACGGGCGGGCTCTTCATGAAGTACGAGCTTGCCGACAGGATCGGTCCACCGATGCCGCGATCCTTCGCGATCTTCGCCGCCCGCAGCGCATCGATGATGATGCCGGCGGAGTTAGGCGAATCCCACACCTCAAGCTTGTATTCCAGGCTCAGCGGAATGTCACCAAAGTTGCGGCCCTCGAGGCGAACGAACGCCCACTTGCGGTCATCGAGCCAGGCGACGTAGTCCGACGGTCCAATGTGCACGTTGCGAGGATCGATCTTGTCCTGCAACTGGCTGGTGACGGACTGTGTCTTCGAGATCTTCTTCGACTCGAGGCGATCGCGCTCCAACATGTTCATGAAGTCCATGTTGCCGCCGACGTTGAGC
>DMNR01000193.1:0-310 GCA_003452655.1 Actinomycetota bacterium
GGATTGGAGGCAGCGAGGTGAAGTTGTGCCGTGGCGGCGGGCAGCTTGTTGCCCACTCCAGCGATCCTCCCCAGCCCCACGGGTCATCAACCTCAACCTTGGGCGCGTGCCGCCACGTGCGGTAGACGTTCCACAAGAAGGGCAGGAAGCCTACTGCGAGGATGATCGATCCGATCGAAGACACGATGTTGAGAGCCTCGAAACCGTCGCTCTCGAGGTAGTCCGCGTATCGGCGCGGCATTCCCTGAACACCAAGCCAGTGCTGGACCAAGAACGTCACCTGGAAGCCAATGAAGATGAGCCAGAATTG
>DMNR01000193.1:408-21672 GCA_003452655.1 Actinomycetota bacterium
GATGAACAGCATCCAGAAGTGCACCATGCCGAGGCGCTCGTTGAGCATGCGACCGGTGAACTTGGGCCACCAGAAGTAGAAGCCCGCGAACATGGCGAACACGACCGTGCCGAACACCACGTAGTGGAAGTGGGCCACCACGAAGTAGCTATCGGAGACCGCGAAGTCCAGCGGAGGCGAAGCAAGGATGACACCTGTCAGCCCACCGAACAGGAACGTGACGAGGAATCCACACACCCAGAGCATCGGAGTGTCGAAGGATATGGATCCCCGCCACATAGTGCCGATCCAGTTGAAGAACTTCACTCCTGTCGGCACTGCAATCAACATAGTCATGATCGCAAAGAATGGAAGCAGTACCGCTCCAGTCACGTACATGTGGTGCGCCCACACAGCAACTGACAGCCCGGCAATGGCGATGGTGGCGAATACCAGACCCTTGTATCCGAAGATCGGCTTGCGGCTGAAGACCGGAATGATCTCGCTACAGATACCGAAGAACGGCAGGGCCAGAATATAGACCTCCGGATGGCCAAAGAACCAGAACAAGTGTTGCCAGAGGATCGCACCACCATTTTCAGGTGCGAAGACAACTGATCCCCACTTGCGGTCAACTTCGAGGACAACCAGGGCAGCTGCCAGGACTGGGAAGACCAGCAGCGCCAGAACGCTGGTGAGCATCACGGTCCAGGTGAAGACTGGCATCCGGAACATGGTCATACCCGGTGCACGCATGCAGATGATCGTGGTGAGGAAGTTGACCGATCCGAGAATCGTGCCGAGGCCACCGAGAGTAAATCCGAGCAGCCACAGGTCGCCACCGACACCTGGGGTGTAGACGGCACCAGACAGCGGCGCGTACGCGAACCATCCAAAGTCAGCTGCACCGTCGGGGGTGAAGAAGCTGAACAGCACCACGAGGCCACCGAATAGATACAGCCAGTAGGCCAACATGTTCAGACGCGGGAACGCCACGTCTGGGGCGCCGATCTGCAACGGCATGATCGCGTTGGCGAACGCCGAGAACAGCGGCGTCGCAAAGAGCAGGAGCATCACCGATCCGTGCATGGTGAACATCTGGTTGTACTGCTCATTGGAGATGAACTGCTGTCCGGGATTGGTCAGTTCTGCCCGGATCAACAGCGCCATGATGCCACCGATGAAGAAGAAGCTCATCGACGTAATGAAGTAGAGGTTACCGATCACCTTGTGGTCAGTGGAGGTAATCCACTTCACGATGGTGCGCCCCATGTGCTGCTTTCGGAGCTGCTTGGGAGTGACCGGGGCTTCTTCGGTTGCCTTTACCGGCTCGTTCAGGATCGTCACGTCTCTACCCCTTAGACCGCTTGTGCCCGGTCGGTTGTACGGCCAGTCTGAAGTTGGCCGGACTGTCCGCGTTTACGAAGATCTTCCATGTGTGCGTCAAAGTCCTGTTGCGAGACGACCTTGACCTGGAACAACATGCGTGAGTGGTCAACACCGCATAGTTCGGCGCACTTACCGGCGTAGGTTCCAATTTGGTTGGGTGTTGCCTCAAATACGTTCGTACGACCAGGCACCACGTCGAGCTTGAACAGGAAGTTGGGTACCCAGAACGAGTGGATAACGTCTGGCGAGGTCAGTTCAAACTTGACCTTCTCGTTGACTGGCAACCACAGCGTTGGAACTGCCGATCCCTCATCGGGCGGCACCGCACTACGCCCTGACCCCTGCTCCGCATTCGCCGGGTAGGCAGGCTGGCCAACGTCGTAGGTGTTCTCGTTGACGTAGTTGAACGTCCAACTCCAACGGAACCCGACCACATTGACGGTCTGTTGCTGGGTGTTGCTGACGTTCGTCAACTCTGCCTCGTCACGTGCTGCGAAGTAGAAGATGCCGATCACCATGATGAGCGGTGCGATCGTCCACAGCGCCTCAATTGGCATGTGGTAGCGCGTCTGAACCGGAACCTCGGAATTCTTACGGCGCCGATACGCGAAGAACGCCCAGAACATCAGGCCCCATACCAGGATGCCGACCGCCATCGCGGCGATCCAGCTGCCCACCCAGAAACTCAGAGTGATGGGTGCCTGCTCGGTCACTGGTTCGGGCATGCCCGCACGCGACCAGTCGGCCATCGAACAGCCTGCTAGTGAAACCACACCCAGTAGCCCCATCGCTGCAACTCCGGCGCGTCGCCCGAAATTGAAGCCTGGAGTTCCTGGATCGCGCTGTGCGTCGCGACCGCCAGTGCTAACCGTCATCGCTTCCGTCCGTACACGTGAGGCCTTCCAGTGGGTAGTGATCCCGCCTGAACTGCGCGGTTCGCGGCCACCTTAGTGGCACACGACACGGCATTGCCGGTGGGGTCGCCTGCTCTTCTCGACGGTGAGACTAGCGCAGCTAAGGCCAGAAAGTCGGCGCTAGGGCGAGTAGTTTCTATCGGTATGTCGCGCAGCTATCTAGATGCAGTGTCTGGGCAGCCCATGCATCCTGCCGCACGCGCGGTTTTGGACGGGTTTGCCGACCGGGCGTGGGCCGACCCGGAACTGTTGCACCACGAGGGTCGAGTTGCCGCCCAAATCCGTCAGGCAGCGCGTGAAACCGTCGCCATAGCTCTTAATGTCTCCCCGCAGAGCGTGTCTTTTCATGCGCGCAACGGCCTTGCGGGCTTGGCCATTTGCGGCGCGATTCACGCCGCGCAGTCACGTGGGTGCAGGCATCCCCGCGTCGTGATGAGTGCCGTCGAACGAGCCACTGTGCGACACGCCGCCGAGTCGCCAGCAGATGTTGGTGAGGTGACGCAGATCTCAGTGACACCAACGGGTGCCCTGCGCGTCGACGAATTCCGCCATGCCGTCACGCAACGTGAGGGTGAGGGCGTTATCGCCGTGGTGCAAGCCGCCAACAGCGAACTAGGCACTCGACAACCGCTGTCGGAAGTCATTGACATCTGTCACGCCGCAAACGTCCCCATGGTGACCGACGCGACCGGTGCGCTGGGCTTAACTAATGTGCCTGCCGGATGGTCGATCATGTTTGCCGATGCGCTGACGTGGGCCGGGCCAGTCGGTGTTGGAATCCTGGTTGTCGCCGACCCGTCGGCGTGGCGACCGCCAGTCGCGCACATACGGGCAGGGCAGGGCACTGCGCCAGTCGACACTGCTGACGTTCTGAACGCGGCGGGTGCCGCCGCCGCCCTCGATGCAGTCGTGCGCGAATCCCCCGCCTTTGCTCCCCTGCTCGACGACCTCGTCGCCCGTATCCGTCGAGAGGTTCCACTGGCAATAGCCGACGTTGAAGTGTTGGGCGATCCAATGAACCGCCTCCCACATGTTGTGACGTTCTCGTGCCTGTATGCCGACGGCGAGCGGCTCGCGAGCGAACTCGATCGCCGGGGCGTTGCCATTGGGAGCGGATCAGCCTGCGCGTCGAACGTCGGGCTGCCAAGCCACGTCCTCGCCGCGGTCGGGGCACTCACTCACGGGAACGTTCGAATCAGCCTGCCGATAACGGCGACGGATGCCCACGTCGAGCATCTCCTGACCGAACTTCCTGCCGCCGTCGCAGCGGTTCGAAGCGACGCAGGAATCTGATGGTTCCGCCCGACGCCGCTCTCATCGAGCTCGACGAACGCGGCAGTCTGTGCCCGGCACCGGTTATTGCCCTCGGCCGAGCGATGGCCGCAAGACCCGATGGTGGGCTGCACATCGAACTACTCGCTGACGACCCTGCCGCCCAGTACGACGTCCCGGCCTGGTGCCGAATGAAGTCAGCGACGCTGGTCAGCCAAACCGAGTTACCCGACGGTTCCGGTTTCCGGTTCGAGATCCGGGTGTAGACCCGGATCGAGCGCCAGTGCACCACCGAGCAATGACAGGTACTGATCTCGAGGTACAGCCGTGACGCCCAGGGTCTCCAAGTGCGGAGTCGCCCACTGGACATCGATGATCCGCTCGGGCGACCGTCCGGCACCCGAAAGCCTTCTGCACAGCTCAACAACTGCCGCTTTCGATGCGTCAGTCTCGCGATGAAACTTCGACTCAGCTGCGAATAGTCCCCCAACCTCAACTCCGAAGAGCCCACCAACTAAGCGCCGGCTCCCAAGTCCTTCCAGGCGCCAAACCTCAACCGAATGCGCCCAGCCGAGGTCGTGCAATGCCCGATAGGCATTGGGAAAGTCGCCGTCGATCCAGCCGTGTGGGCGCGAGGGGTCCGCGCAAGCGGCAACCACTTCGTCGAAAGCCGCATCTACGCTGAACTCGAAGTGCCGCAGTGAACGACGTAAAGAACGGCTGACGTGGACTGACCGCGGGCGCAAAATCCCACGCGGATTCGGCGACCACCAGCCCAGCGCCTCCTCGCCGTCAGGAAGGCGCACGCCCATTGGGAACAAGCCGCTGCGGTAACCCGCGAGCATGGTTCCCGGCGCGAGGTCCGCACCTATTCCGATCAGCTCTTGATCCTCTGTCGCCCGGGCCGCATCCGGCAATTCCCACCGACACAGTGGTGGCTCGTTCGCGTAGCGGGTCATGTCAGTGCTATCCGCAGCCTGGGTTCTTGCGGGCTAGACGATCGTTAGCGGGAGGTGACGACCGATCTCCTCGGCCGCCGCCGATCCATAGGCGTCCTCGATTCGCAAAATGAAGCTGTCGCGATTGAGGTCGTACTCCTGGGTGCCCGTGGTCTCGATAACCAACGCCGCAAGCATCGATCCCAGCTGGGCACTGCGCTCCGCCGAAACCCCCCATGCGAGCCCTGCGATGTACCCCGCTCGGAATGCGTCCCCAACACCAGTCGGGTCCACAACCGCTGCGATGGGAACGACCGGAATCTCGATCGGTTCGGCACCCTTGGACTCAATAATCGAGCCCTTAGCGCCTCGGGTGGTCACGCGAGTACCAACCCGATCCAAGATTTCCTCCGCCGTCCAACCGGTCTTCTGCTCCGTGAGGGCGGCTTCGTACTCATTGGTGAACAGGTAGGCGGCGCCGTCGATGAGTCGACGAATGTCCTCGCCACCCATGAAAGACAGTTGCTGGGACGGGTCGGCTGCGAAACGGATGCTCCGTTCACGACACTCGGCAGTGTGGCGAAGCATGGCCTCCGGGTCGTTCGGCGATACCACGACAAGATCGAGATACCCGACACGATCCTGGATCGGTCCGAGTTCGATTTCGCGGGCTTCACTCATCGCCCCTGGATAGAACGAAGCAATTTGATTGCTTGCTGAATCTGTCGTGCAGACGAAGCGGGCAGTATGCGCAGCTTTGGATTCGTGGATCGACTCCACGTCGACACCGTGGCGCACAAGCCAGGACCGGTAGTCACTGAAATCCAACCCCACCGCCCCCACGAGGATCGGATCGAGGTCGAAGCGTCCAAGGCTGAATGCGATGTTCGCCGCCACTCCCCCGCGTCGAACCTGCAAGTCGTCGACGAGGAACGAAACAGACAGATTGTCTAGCTGTTCCTCGATGAGGGAATCTGAGAACTTCCCAGCGAACGTCATCAAGTGGTCAGTGGCGATGGATCCCGTTACGCATAGTTTCACGGCACGCAACTTACCCGGTGACAGCTAGTGGAACGAGTCCCCACATGCGCAGGACCCGGTCGCGTTCGGGTTGTCGATCGTGAAGCCCTGCTTCTCAATGGTGTCGACGAAGTCGATAACAGCGCCACCGAGGTACGGGACCGACATGCGGTCAACAACAACTGCCACTCCGTCGAAGTCGATCTTCTGATCGCCATCAAGGGAACGATCGTCGAAGAAGAGCTGGTAGCGAAGCCCGGAGCAGCCACCTGGCTGGACGGCTACCCGCAGGGCTAGGTCGTCACGCCCTTCTTGCTCGAGCAACGTCTTGACCTTCACGGCAGCAGTGTCGGTCAACACGACACTGTCGCTGCCGGTTACGGCACCCTCAGTGGTGGCTTCTGTGGTGGTGTCTGTCGTGGTGTCAGCGGTCATTACCGCAGCTCCCGTCGCTGGTTGGTGGACGTGTCAGTCGAACCGTGTCTCAGTCGAAACGCTTGTGGTGGCATCAGAATTCCCGCTTCGCGGAGCCGTCGCCTTCACCATGGTGACACAGGCCCAAGTAATTTGGAAACACCCCCGTTCATAATTGCTGGCGCACAAAGTTGCTGCCGACCGAGGATCAGTGCGACCACGTTCTGGCAATCCGCGCCGCAGTCTGGGTCAAGGTTCCAACCGGATCGGCCAGCGAGGCATCGACCGAACCGACCACCTCGGCGATCGAATAGGCGCTACTGATGCCCAGGGCGCTGAACTCTCGGCGTCCGACCAGTACGTCACCCGCGATAACCACACAGGGGCGCGCGGTCGGCAGAGTCGCCGACGCAACTCCGCTGACTACTTTGCCGCGCAGAGACTGCCAGTCGAAGCGTCCTTCACCGGTAATCACGAGGTCGCAGTTACGAATGCGTGCCTGAAGGTCGGTGGCCTCCATGACTGTGGCAATGCCTGGCACTCGCGTCGCACCCAGACAAAGCAGTCCGTAACCCAGGCCTCCCGCAGCACCGGAGCCCTTCGCGACTGCTGGATCCTTGCCGTCACCGCGACGGCCAATCGCCTTGGCGAATGCCTCGAGCGCGGCATCGAGCATCAACACAAGGTTGTCGTCAGCGCCCTTCTGCGAACCGAAAACCTTCGCGGCCCCTGTCAAACCGAGTAACGGATTGTCGACATCCGTGGCAGCCAAAATTTCCACACCTGCGACGGCTGCTACCGCTGGCGAGATATCAACCCGAGTTGCCCCGCGAAGTGCCAGTCCACCGGCATCAAGGCGAACATCAGCCGTTGCCCCCAGGGCGGCCAACATTCCGGCCCCACCATCGTTCGTCGCGGAACCACCGAGCCCTACGACAATTCGCGATGCGCCAGATTCGGCCGCAAGCCTGAGTAGCTCACCGACGCCGAACGTTGTGGTCGCGGCAGGGTCGCGTTGACCGGGCGGCACCAGATGCAGCCCGCACGCCTGGGCAGACTCCACATACGCCGTGCGCCCCACGATCAGGATCGCGCCAGGCGTGGGTGCGCCAAGGGGGCCACTGACGGTCGCGCCGATCAACTCTCCCCCCAGCGCGCCGGCGAGAGTGTCAACAAAACCCGGTCCGCCGTCGGACATAGGGCAGAGGTCAATGTCGTCATCGGGAGCAACCTGCTGCCAGCCCTCAGCAATTGCGCGCGCTGCGGCATCCGCCGTTAGACTTCCCTTGAAATCGTCAGGAGCAACCACGATCCGCACCCGCTGACCGTACTTGTTACACCGACCGATAGTGGACTGATGACCAGCACTTCACATGGCAATCCCCCGCCAACTTGGGTTGACCCACAACCGTCGCCGCTGTTGCTGTTGCTCGGTAACGGCTCCGATACCGGCAGCGAACGCGGTGTGGACTGTCCCGGTGCGCTTCCAGCGCCGAGCGATCCCGGGCTCGTCGAACGCGCGCGAGCGGCCAAGGCGGCCCTCGGAGACCGAGTCTTCGTCCTCGGGCACCACTACCAGCGTGACGAGGTTGTCGAGTTCGCCGACGTCACCGGCGATTCGTTCAAATTGGCACGTGAGGCAGCAGCCCGCCCACAGGCGGAATTTATTGTCTTCTGCGGCGTGCACTTCATGGCTGAAAGCGCAGACATCCTGACCGCCGACCACCAGAGCGTCGTGCTGCCTGACCTCGCCGCCGGTTGCTCAATGGCGGACATGGCGGGCATCGATCAGGTCGAGAGCGCTTGGCAGACATTGGCGGATGCGGGCCTGGCCGACACCACCGTTCCCGTCACCTATATGAATTCCTCCGCCGCGATCAAAGCCTTCACCGGGCGTCATGGTGGAACCGTCTGCACTTCAAGCAACGCTGAGACCAGCCTGCGGTGGGCGTTCGAATCTGCGGAACGGGTGCTGTTCCTGCCCGACCAACACCTCGGCCGCAATACGGCAGTGATGGGCCTGGGGATGTCACTGGCGGACTGCGTTGTCTTCGACCCCCGTAAGCCCGGCGGCGGCGTCACACCCGAGCAACTCCGCGACGCGCGAATGGTGCTGTGGCGGGGCCACTGTTCCGTCCACGGCCGATTCACAGCTGACAGCGTCGATGAAATACGCGAACAGGTTCCCGACGTCAACGTCATTGTCCATCCTGAATGTCGCTACGAAGTGGCATCCAGGGCAGACGTCGTCGGGTCGACCGAGGGCATCATCAAAACCCTGACTGCTGCGGAACCAGGCAGCGCGTGGGCCATCGGCACCGAACTCAACCTCGTCAAACGCTTGGCAAGAGAGCATCCGGACAAACAAATTTCATTCTTGGACAAGACCGTCTGCTACTGCAGCACGATGAATCGGATCGACCTACCGCACTTCACGTGGGCCATGGAGTCACTGGCGCAGGGGCGGTTGATCAACCAAATCACCGTCGACGACGACACCGCGCACTGGGCCCGAGTCGCCTTGGACCGCATGTTGGCGCTCCCCGGGGTCTAGCACCCACCTCCACCAACGTCGCGAAGGAATAGACGCTGGAATCGGCCACGAACGGCCTGCGGTAAACCGGTTCACCAGGCGAACTTCGTTTCTCGTCGACCCGGCAGGGCACATGTGTGTACACGCGCATGCGATCGACCCTGGAGGCAATCATGGCGAATGGCAACATCACTGATGCCCTGCGCTTTCCAAGCTACCGGCGCGTTTTCGCGTTGCAGGTGACTGTGCGGATTGCCAAGTACCTCGCCCAAGCGAGCATCGGCGCCGCGATCTACTGCGCCACCAACTCGGCGGCAATTCTGGGGCTGCAAGCTGCAACTGCCCTCACCATGGCGGCCTGTTCGGTCCCAGTCGCCGGCTGGCTCATGACCCGTTGGGCGCCGAGGCAGATCATCCGCATCGGTCTTGGCTCGTTGATCTTCGTGTTGGCGATCGCATGTGTTCTTAGCATCGGCGGAACCACAGCAAGCTGGCTGATGCTCGGCGCGGCAGGCTGCATCGCCGCGACCACCGGATGCGTGGGCGCCACGCTGCAGGCCCTCGAGACGACCAGCGTCCCGAACGAGGTTCGCCAATCTGCAATCAGCGTCGCATCGCTTGCCTCTGGCATCCCCCGGGTGTTCGGGCTCGCCATCGGCGCTGCCGTTGGCGTCACATTTTCGGCGGGTGTTTGCTTCGCAATCGTGGTGGCGATCCTGGTTATCGCCCTCATGTTGCCCGTCAACTGCGTGCCCGCAGGCAGCTGCGCCTCCGCCACGGGAAGCCGGACTCCCCTTCACGATGTCGCGACTGGAGTGAGCGCGGGCATAGGCGACAAGCGAATGCGCCCAATGCTCCTGGTGCTGGGCCTGACCATGATCGCGCTCCTACCAATTGAGTCGCAGTTGCCGGCGTTGCTCAGCGCGTGTTCAGGCGACCTCGCGTTCTACCTGGGGGCGCTGGCAATCGGAGGAATCATCGGCGGCCCATCATTCGGCTACCTCGCGAGTCGCCAACCAGGCAGCCTCGTCAGCATCGGTCTCACGCTCGGGATAGTCGGGGTTGGCCTTCTCGCGCTCCTCGCCGGAAGCCTGTGGGCAGCAATCCCAATGCTGTTGCTGGGACTTTCGTGGGAACTGGTGTGGTGCTCGGTTCGTTGCGCCGCACAGACCGGGCTGGACGAGAACAATGGCCAAGCTGTGCTTCGTTTGATGACGATGGCGTGTTCACTGGTGCCTGCTGCGGGCAGCCTGCTGTTGGGTCTTGTGGTCGAGTCACTCAGCGCACAGGTGGGACTGCTCCTGTGCGGGTCGCTTCTGCTCGGGAGTTGTTTGGTGCGACGCCGTCCAAGGACGCACGAGGGCGACGTCCCGTCACACGTCCCGGCACCTCGTGTACAGGTTGAGGAGCTCACCCCAGTGCGGATCTGAGCATTGAGTGACCAAACGAATACACCACTTCCGGGTGGTTATTCGTTCCAAACATCCGCGAGGACGTACCCTTGCGTGGTGTTCTTCAAACGAGCTGACGACAGCGCGACGACTACCACCGCCACCGATGAAATCTCAGTGAGCGAGACCAAGCCTTCCGCCGAGCCCAAGGGTCGTCCAACGCCGACCCGCAAAGAGGCAGAGGCAGCTCGTAAAGCAGCCCTCAAGGGCGGCCCGCCACCGGGTGCCAGCAAGAAGGAGCAGCGCATCGCCGCCCGCACCCAGGCCCAGCAAGATCGTGCCAGGGCTCGCGAAGGCATGCTGAAGGGCGACGAGCGCTACCTCCCAGCTCGAGATCAGGGTCCAGTCCGCAAGTTCGTGCGCGATTACGTCGATTCACGACGAACGGTTGCCGAGTTCTTCGTACCGGTTGCAGTCGTGGTCCTGCTTCTCGGTCTAATGCGTGAAGCCCGATTGCAGGCATTCGTCACTCTGGTCTGGCTGCTAATTCTCGTGGTCGTCGCTGTCGATACGACCGTCATGCTGCTGAAGTTAAACAGCCAACTCAAGGCGCAGTGGCCCGACAAAGCCGAGCGCAAGGGCGTCAACCTGTACGCAGTGATGCGCGGACTGCAGATCCGTCGCCTCCGGGTGCCACCGCCCATGTACAAAGCAGGTGGGCGACCTGTAGAGCCGAAGCAACCCAAGTAGCTAGTACGTTGCGAGTTACGCGCTGAAAGATTCTCCCAGCGCAAACCACCGCTCTTCGGGAGGTATCGCAATGGAACATCGGCATCTTGGCCGTTCTGGCCTGATGGTCAGTGAACTGGCCTACGGCAACTGGATCACTCACGCATCTCAGGTTGAGGACGCCGCGGCAATCGCTTGCGTGCATGCCGCGCTGGACGCCGGAATCACGACGTTCGATACCGCCGACGTCTATGCAGGCACCGAAGCTGAGCGAGTCATGGGCAAGGCGTTGTCCGGCCAGCGTCGAGAGGGCTTGGAGATCTGCACGAAGGTCTTCTGGCCGACCGGTCCCGGACGCAATGACCGCGGGTTGTCTCGCAAACACATCATCGAGTCATGCCACGGGTCACTCAAGCGAATCGGGGTTGAGTATCTCGACCTCTACCAAGCTCACCGGTTCGATCACCACACACCGTTAGAAGAGACCCTCCGCGCATTCGACGACCTCGTTCGCAGCGGCAAGGTGCTCTACGTAGGGGTGTCGGAGTGGCGCGCGGAGGAAATTGCCGCCGCGGTGAAGATCGCCGACGACCTGGGCTTCGACCGACTTGTCTCTAACCAACCGCAGTACTCGATGTTGTGGCGCGTCATCGATGCCGAGGTAGTGCCGACGTCGGTCGAGCTCGGCCTTGGCCAGATCGTTTGGTCTCCCTTGGCACAGGGGGTCCTGACCGGCAAGTACAAGGCCGGGCAGCCACACCCCGGAGGTTCTCGCGCCACGTCAACGGAGGGGTCGAACTTCATTTCGCGCTGGCTTCGTGACGAAGTTCTTGACGCAGTTTCGAACCTTGCTCCGATTGCGGCAGACCTCAATCTCACGACCGCCCAATTGGCCCTAGCCTGGGTCCTGCAGAATCCAGCGGTAAGCGCCGCAATCATCGGTGCCACCAGACCGGAGCAGGTCGCTGAGAACGTCAAGGCAGTCGGCGTCGATTTGGATGCCGACGTCATGGCGGCCATCGACGAAGTCGTAGCCGATGTGATCGTCACTAATCCCGAGTACACGAAATCTCCACAGGAGCGACCATGAATTGGACTTGGCAGTTTTTGGACGAGAACGGCTGCCTCGTATCGGTCAGCGAAGACGTCGCTGACCCCGCCTCTTTCCACTCCCAAGCCGATGCGGAAACGTGGGTTGGCGAGAGCTGGCAGGAACTCTTGGACGTTGGCGTTGAATCCGTGAACCTGCTCAATAACGGGGCAATCTCTTACGGACCGATGAGTCTGCGACCCGCCAACCCGCCGCAGTAGCAAATACTGCTCGAATGCATCGGCATCGGGCCGGTGTGTACAGTTCGAGCCGTGCCCGAGATGTTCGGGCACCACGCGCGAAACGGGGAAGCCGGTCAGATTCCGGCGCTGACCCGCAACCGTAGGTTGACGATCATGGATTGAGTCAACAAGCCGGAACACCGTGGGCGCGGGGTTCAGCTGACGTCTGTCGAGGTCTACAGCGACATCAGCTCTTCGGACGCACCGGAATCGGGGCGCCCATCGGGCTCTGTGTGGCGGTTGACCGCTACGCGAGGAGTGGCCGGTGCTCACACGCTCGGCAAAGCGACTTCTAATCATCGCCGCCGCCTCAGTAGCGATGCACACTTTCCTCGCGTCTGCGGCACAGGCAACCGAAACTCCCCCGTCGGCCTCCGCGAGCGTGTATGTCTACTGGTCCTACTGGGATCAACCAAGCCCGGGAACATGGCTCCCTTCTGCGACCGGAGCAGGCGCCCAAACACCACCAGATGGATCTGTCATCGGCTGGCGCTACGGCGTCGGCAGTGTTGACGGGACCAACCAAACCCCGCGCTCGGGCGACACATTCGAGCAGTTATGTGCCACGACCCCGTCCGCCACGGACAAGAAACGGGTGGGAGTCGTCGTCGACTCCGGGAACCCAAACGTCGCTCCCAGCGGCCAGCAACCACCGCCCACCACGACTGGTTGCGCCTCGGTCGCGCCCGCGAGCAGTGCGCTCCAAGTGACGGGAGCGATCACCGCCGAACGCGTAACCCCTGAAGGCATGGTGTGTGGCCTCGGTGGATATCCGGCCACGGGTTGCGGGTCGCAGGTGTCACTGGCGGTAGCGACGGCGGATTCAAGCGGCGGCACAATCGACTCGGGAGAATCGTCAACGGCGGCGGTATCGACGTCGGGGGTCTGGCCAACTTTGGTCGGCATCGCTGTCATCGTGGTACTGGGCGCCGCCGGGATTCTCGTGGCAAGGAACCGACGTGGGTAGAACCCTGCCGCGCTACCTGCACCCCGGTGCGTGGTGGGTCTGGGCACTCGGGATGGCTGCCGCGGCAAGCCGGACCACCAATCCCCTCCTGCTCGGGCTAATCCTTGCCGTGACAGCGTTCGTTGTGGCGGCCCGCAAGCCCGATGCGCCATGGTCGCGATCTTTCTCGGTATTCCTCAAACTCGGCCTGGTGGTCATCGCGATTCGGCTGGTGTTTCAGGTGGCGCTCGGTTCGCCGGTCGGAGAACACGTGCTGTTCTCACTACCGGTCGTTCCGCTGCCGGAGTGGATGGCGTCGCTGCGCCTGGGCGGCGACATCACAGCTGAATCGATCATTTTCGCGGCGTGCGACGGACTCCGGCTCGCCGTGTTGCTCGCCTGCGTGGGTGCGGCAAACTCCCTGGCCTCGCCCGCCCGACTCTTGAAATCCATGCCGGCCGCCCTCTACGAGGTCGGTGTTGCGGTTGTGGTGGCGATGACGTTCGCGCCGCAACTCGTCACCGATCTTGGTCGGGTCCGCCAGGCGCGCCGACTTCGTGGCCGAACCAATAAGGGTCTGCGTGGAGCAGGTGGCGCTGCCTTGCCCGTCCTCGAAGGCGCCTTAGACCGAGCGGTGACGCTTGCTTCGGCCATGGATTCACGCGGGTACGGGCGAAGCGGACAGTTGCCCGTGCGGGTGCGTCGTCTCACTGTGTTGCTCGTTCTCGGCGGCCTCCTCGGCGTCTGCATTGGACTGTTCGGGCTGTTGTCCGCAGATACCAGTGTCTTCGCCGGGGCTCCACTGCTGGTGCTCGGACTGCTCGCAGCGTTCACCGGACTCTGGCTTGGCGGCCGCCGATCAATTCGCACTCGCTACCGCGCTGACCCCTGGGAACTACCCGAGTGGCTCGTGAGCCTTTGTGGGCTGTTCGCGGCGGCAGGGGTCATCACCGCCGGAATCATCAATCCTGCGTCGGTCACAATTTCAGTCGTCCCGCTGATGTGGCCAGCCCTACCAGTTGCGGCACTTGTCGGAATTCTGCTCGGTGCACTGCCCGCGGTCCTGGCCCCACCATTGCCTGCAGCGGCCGCGGTGCGTCGCCAACCGGGAAGCCGCGCAGGAGCACCGGTCACTCGATTGGCGGTCGATGCATGATCCGATTCGAGGACGTGACCGTTACCTATTCCGAGGCGCTTTCCCCGGCCCTGCGCAATGTCAATCTCAACATTCGGGAGGGGGAACTTGCTCTCCTGGTGGGTCGAACGGGAAGCGGTAAGTCGACGCTGCTGCGCGCGATCAACGGACTCGTACCGCACTTTACCGGCGGTCTTCTGGAGGGACGCGTGACCGTCGCGGGCCGCGACACTCGCACGAATCCCCCGCGCGAATTGGCAGATGTGGTCGGAATGGTGCCGCAAGATCCAATGAGCGGCTTCGTCACAGACACCGTGGAGGAGGAACTCGCTTACGGGATGGAAGCGCTTGGCATCGACCCCCAGACCATGCGCCGACGGGTCGAAGACACCCTCGACCTCCTCGGGCTGGTGGAGATCAGGGATCGGGCATTGCTGACATTGTCTGGCGGACAACGCCAACGCACAGCCATTGGCTCGGTGCTCACGACGAATCCTTCAGTGCTCGTCCTGGACGAACCGACCAGTGCCCTGGACCCCGGCGCTGCCGAGGAAGTTCTCGCGGCAATTCAACGCCTCGTCTTTGACCTCGGGCTCACTGTGCTCATGGCCGAACATCGACTTGAACGCGTCGTGCAGTACGCCGACCACGTGGTCGCGATTGAGACCGACGGCACGGTGGTCCACGGCCCACCGGAATCGGTACTGGCCGACGCTCCCGTAGCACCCCCGGTGATCGAACTCGGGCGGCGTCTCGGGCTATCACCCCTGCCGTTATCCGTGCGTGACGCTCGACGCGAGACCGCTAGTTGGCGTCACCTGCTCGACGACTCGCAATCTGCTGCGGCAGTTCCAGTTTCGGCTTCCGGCGAGTCGGCAATGGTTGCCAACGTGGATCACCTGAGCGTGCTCTACGGCAATTTCGCAGCCGTCAACGATCTCACTCTCACGGTGAAACGTGGCGAGATAGTCGCCTTGATGGGGCGTAACGGAGCTGGAAAGTCAACTCTGCTCAACTCCATGGTCGGCCTACAGAAGGCCGACCGCGGTCGGGTCCAGGTCGGCGCGCAACTCGCGGATCCCTTCGGCATGCCGGGCCACGAACTGCTCAAGCATGTCGGTTTGGTACCGCAGGAGGCCGGGGACATGCTGTACGCCCAGACCGTGGCCGCCGAATGCGCGGCGGCCGACCGTGATACCCAAGCCGTCTCGGGCACGACGCGAGCTCTCCTCGAACAGTTCGCCCCCGGGATTAGCGACGAGACCCATCCGCGCGACCTCTCAGAGGGGCAGCGACTCTCGCTCGTCCTGGCGATCGTATTGACGGCCCGCCCGCCACTGGTCCTCCTCGACGAACCGACGCGCGGACTGGACTATCCGGGCAAGGCGAACTTCACCCGGGTGCTGGCGCAGTTGGCCGATGAGGGGCACGCGATCATGCTCGCGACCCACGACGTCGAACTTGTCGCGACCACTGCCCATCGAGTCGTGATCATCGCCGACGGTGAGCTGGTTGCGGACGGAACAACCGAGGAGGTCGTCGTCTCCTCGCCGATGTTCGCACCACAAATCAGCAAGGTGATGCGTCCCCACCCGTACCTCACTGTGGACGAAGCAGTCCGTGCAATTGAGGCGGTGACACAGTGACGGCATCAACCACAACGTCCGGGCACACCGGTCGCGCGGTGCACATCGGAAAACGGTCCACGGTGGCACTGACGCTTGTCACGATCGTCGGGATCATGTCTTTTGGCTGGCCATTGCTGGCAGATCCCGGATCAGCCGCCGTTGCGCATTCGACAGACGCACCCTGGCTGTTCGCCCTGCTCTTGCCGCTCGTGATCGCGGTGGTGCTTGCCCAGGTTGCCGACGGCGGAATGGATGCCAAAGGCGTCGCGATGTTGGGGGTGCTCGCCGCGGTGGGCACTGCGTTACGGCCACTGGGAACCGGAATTGCCGGCTTCGAGCCGATCTTCATCGTTCTCGCACTCGGTGGCCGGGCCATGGGGCGCGGCTTCGGGTTTGCGCTGGGCACGATCACATTGTTCAGCTCCGCTGCACTCACAGGCGGAATCGGACCTTGGCTACCGTTCCAAATGCTGGCGGCCGGCTGGTTCGGATTCGGCGCAGGATGTCTGCCACCTAACCTGAGGGGACGCGCGGAGACGGTCGCCCTCGCTGCATACTCCGCGGTGGCGGCATTGCTCTACGGACTGCTACTCAACCTGTCCTTCTGGCCGTGGGCCCTTGGGCTCAGCTCACAGATCTCATACGTACCTGGCGCCCCGCTCGCGGAGAACCTCCAGCGCTGGATTGCATTCGATATCGCCACCTCCCTCGGTTTTGACATCCCACGCGCCATCATTACCTCTGTGGTGATTCTCCTGATTGGAAAACCTGTGCTCTTCGCTTTGCGACGAGCGACTCGCAGGGCGGCATTCGGTGCAACGCCGACTTTCACAGGAGCAACCGCAGATGGAAAGTGACGTCGTTGGACCCCTGGCTGTGCAGCCACTTCCAGTGGCCTTGGGTCAGTTGAAGCCAATCGTCGAATGGTGGCTGACCTCGACGGACGCGATTCAACCCGGTGACGCGCCACCAGCAACTGCGGGAGAGTCGCTGGCTCTGATCAGCTCTGACGCTCCGGAACTACTCCCGATTTCCGGAGCCCTTTGCGCCTTGCTAACGAATCGCGACGCAGCGCAGGTCACAAGCACAACGTATGACGAATTCGGCCGTATCGATCATGATGCCTGGATGATCGAGTGTGCGTTGGTTCGCGACCACCTCGCTCACCTGCGCCCACTACGCAGCAATCTGCCGGAACTGCGCGCGAGCGTCCCGGCAGAGATCAGCGACCTGAGCGATCGGATGTGCGCCCCAGGTGGCGGACCGATCATTGTGGATGGCCCGATCGCCGCTGCCTCACTGCTGCTTGCCTACGAATCCGACCCCGAATGTTTGGAACGTATTCGCCCACTGCAGTCCGGCCAATCCCAGACCGAATCATTAACGTGGGAGTACCTACGGATTGATCCGATACTGCCGATTTCGACCGGCTACCCGGATGGCGAACTCCTTGATGTCGGCATCGCACTCATCAACCGGGCGCTGACGTTGGCAACTCGGCGATAACTCACCGGTCGTCAATTCCGACAGTTCTACATCATCAGTTGCTAGTCACGTGGGCTTGATTCAACGAACGGCGGGCGAACAACCATGGCGCGACACGACCGTCCGCGCACATCCACGACCACTTCGACGCCGTCGTTGACGTCGGCGTCGACCAGGGCCAGGGCAATTCCTGATTTGAGGGTTGGCGAAAAGGTCCCACTTGTGGTCTTTCCAAGCACGACGTCAGCATCCGTCACGTCGCGCACGACCATTCCGGCGCGTGGAATTGCGCGGTCGACGCACTTGAGACCGACCAGCCGCCTTTGGATGCCGCTTTGACGAATCTTGCGCAGCTCGTGCAGGCCGGGAAAAGCAATCTTGTCCCAACCGATCGCCCAACTCAAGCCAGCTTCGAGCGGGTTGATGGACACACTGAGTTCGTGTCCGTGGAGGGCGTAACCCATCTCGGTGCGTAGCGTGTCGCGTCCGCCCAACCCACACGCTCGGCCACCTAGCGCCTCAGCGTGAGTGCGCAGGAGTCCCCACCAGCGCTGGGCGTATGCGGCATCCACCAACAGTTCGTACCCTCGCTCACCGGTGTAACCGGTCCGAGCAACGAGCACTTGCCCGTGGTCGGTGTCGCATTCGGCGAAGTGCAGATAGTCCAGGTCCGCCGGAAGGCCAACAGCCTCAATGACTTGCTGACTGGCGGGCCCTTGGACGGCAATGATCGCTGTTGAGTGTGATCGATCGTCAACGCGCACGTCACTTGATTCAAGAACTCGCTCAACGGTTCCGATCACGATCGATGAGTTCGCAGCATTCGGCACCACAATGACTCGCTCATCGGAAACCAAGTAGACGAATAGGTCATCGATGACGCCGGCTCGGTCATTACACAAGAGGCTGTACTGCGCCTGACCTGGACCAATCCGGTTCAGGTCATTGGTGAACACCTCATTGAGGCCGTCCTTCGCCCCGGGCCCCGTGACCACGAAGGTCCCCATATGAGAAACGTCAAACAGGCCCACTCGTTCACGAACGGCAGTGTGCTCCGCGAGGACGCCGCCGCCGTCGAATTCAAGCGGCATCAACCAACCCGCGAAGTCTCCGAATTTGGCGCCTCGCGTCTCATGATCCTGATGCAGCGGTCCGTGACGAGCTTCTGATTGCGGCACGTACATGACGCTACCCGAGACAACCGCAACCACCAATAGCGGCACGACGGGTGAAGGTGCAATCAATCTCGGACGTGATCGGGTTAGAGTCACCTGCAAGACAAACTCGCTGTTTACGCCTGTGCCGAAATCCATGCGGTGCTATTTGGAGGCCTTGTGACCGCAGTTCGACTCGCCGCCATTGATGCGACGGGGCTTTCCCTTGATGCCCTCGTCGTGGGTCTGACCGGCGGAAAGCGCGAAACCAAGGTAGAAATTCCTCCGAGCTCCGGGCTCGGCACTGGGGAACGCAAGCGAATCCTCGATGCGCTGCGCAAGCTCGGGGTGAAGCCGAAGGTCGGCGAAGTCATCAAGCTGCCCGGCATCAACGGGATTGAAGCTCCCCTCATCGTCTGTGTGCCGATCGGTGCCCCTGTGGAGGAAGTGACGCCGGAACTTCTTCGTCGCGCGGCCGGAGCCGCAACGATGAGCATCAACGGAGTAGAGCGTGTGGGCATCGCAATGCCCTGCACGAATCCCGCCGAGGTTGCAGCCACAGCTCAGGGCGCAGTGTTGGGCAGTTACCGATTCGAGAACTTCCGAGGTGCGGGTACCCCGACCCCAGTTCGCGGGCCCAAGACCGTGACCGTCCTGACGGACACACATCGCGACCGGCATGTTCGAGAAGCAGTCCGGCAGGCCGAGATCGTGGCGACTGAGGTCTGTCGAGCACGTGACCTGGTGAACACCCCGCCATCCGCTCTGCATCCCAAGGAACTCGCCGCTGAAGCACTCGCGGCCGTTGCTGGCCTTGAGGTGACGACCCAAGTTCTCGATGAACGTGGCCTCAAGCGGGGGAAGTTCGGCGGAATCTTGGCGGTGGGCCAAGGATCGGCGCATTCGCCCCGACTCGTTCGCCTCGCCTACCGTCCAGCGCGGAGCAAGATCCACGTTGCCCTCGTCGGAAAGGGCATCACTTTCGATTCCGGCGGACTGTCCCTCAAACCGCCAACGGCGATGGAGACCATGAAGTGCGACATGGGTGGAGCCGCTGCGGTCATTGCCGCCACAGCTGCTATTGCCCGCCTCGGGCTTCCCGCATCGGTGACCACCTACGCGGCCTGCGCAGAGAACATGCCCAGCGGGACAGCCCAGCGACCTGGAGACGTGTTAACGACCTACGGCGGCCGTACAGTCGAAGTGCTGAACACCGACGCAGAGGGACGATTGGTGCTCGCTGACGCGCTCGTGAGAGCAGGCGAGGACGAACCGGACGTCATCATCGATGTTGCGACGCTGACGGGTGCACAGATGGTCGCACTCGGGAACCGGATCTCGGCGGTCATGGCCAACGATGACGAGCTTCGCGACGACATTGTCCGGTCGGCCGCCATGGTGGGTGAGCAGTTCTGGCCGATGCCGCTGCCTGCGGAACTTCGGGAGTCACTTGACTCCCCCATCGCCGATATCGCAAACATTGGTGACCGGATGGGCGGCATGTTGACAGCCGGTTTGTTCCTTCAGGATTTCATTGGCGAAGACACACCGTGGGCTCACCTCGACATCGCCGGACCTGCATTTAACGAGTCTGCACCGTACGGTTACACCCCCAAGGGCGGCACGGGCGTTGCGGTTCGAACCCTCGTGCAGATTGTCCGTGACCTTGCGGATTCCAATTCCCTCTAGCGGGTTCGCTTCTTCGCGAAAGGTAATGCGGCGTACATCGGCGTTAGTTACCGCACATCTCAATCCAACTGCGGTGCACAGAGTTGGCCCTCGCGGTCTGCTAGTGCCAGGATGTGACCAGAGCATGTCATCCAGCGCACGTCTTGGCCAGCGCACGTCTTGGGGAGTATCGCGATGAGCGACCAGCAATCTGACCTCGTGATTCTTGGTGGGGGCAGCGGCGGCTACGCGTGCGCCCTGCGCGCCAGCGAACTCGGTCTCTCGGTGACCCTCATTGAGGAAGCTGAGCTGGGCGGTACCTGTCTGCACCGTGGATGCATTCCGACCAAGGCGCTACTGCATTCTGCCGAGGTTGCAGATACCGCACGTGAGAGCTCAACGTTCGGGGTGACGACCACACTCGACGGCATTGATATGCCGGCCGTCTTGAAGTACAAGGATTCGGTAGTCGCGCGTCTCTACAAAGGGCTTCAAGGTCTGGTCAAGGCGCGCAAGGTTAACTTCGTGCAAGGCACCGGAACTTTGATAGATCCGCACACCGTGCGAGTTGGGGACACTGATTACCGCGGTGAGAACGTTGTTCTGGGCACCGGTTCTTACGCCCGCAGCCTGCCAGGCCTTGAGATCGGGGGCCGTATCATGACAAGCGACCAGGCTCTGACCTACCCCGTGGTTCCTACTTCGGCGATCGTGCTCGGCGGAGGCGTCATCGGCGTCGAGTTCGCCAGCATCTGGCGTTCGTTCGGGGTCGACGTCACAATCGTTGAGGCACTGCCGCGACTCGTCGCGGCTGAGGATGAGGCGAGCTCCAAGGTCCTTGAGCGCACCTTCCGCAAGCGGGGTATCAAGTTCCACACCGGAACCAAGTTCGCCAGTGCAACGACCGATGACTCCGGCGTCAGCGTCACGCTGGAGGACGGCACGGTACTGACTGCCGACCTCCTGCTCGTTGCGGTAGGCCGTGGACCGCGAACCGAGGGCATTGGTTTTGCAGAGGTCGGGATCGCGATGGAGCGGGGTTACGTGCTGACCGATGACCGCTTGCGAACGAACGTCCCAAGCGTGCGGGCCGTTGGCGACATCGTTCCGGGCCTTCAACTGGCACACCGTGGATTTGCCCAGGGCATTTTTGTGGCTGAGGACATCGCAGGCCTGAATCCTCGAACCATCGATGAATCCGGAATTCCACGAGTCACCTACAGCGACCCAGAGGTTGCCAGTGTGGGACTCAACGAGGACGTCGCCAAGGCGCGTTATGGCGAGCAGGTCGTGAGCTACGAATACAACCTCGGCGGCAACGGCAAGAGCCAGATCCT
>DMNR01000193.1:21824-22938 GCA_003452655.1 Actinomycetota bacterium
GAGGCCCACCTGGCTTTGGCGGGTAAACCCCTGCATGCTCACGCCTAGATCCCGCAACTAGTCACCATCCAACGACCAAGCAACGCCAGGACAGAAAGAGGAGAAGTCGAGATGCCGGTTTCCATCACGATGCCGCAACTTGGCGAGAGTGTTTCCGAAGGCACCGTTACCCGGTGGCTAAAGAACGTCGGTGACACAGTCGCGATGGACGAGCCGCTGCTCGAGGTCAGCACCGACAAGGTCGNNTGGGTCACCGAGCAGCTCAGCGGCGGCTACCTTGCCGTCAACTGGGAGGCCACCGTCGCCGAGGTCGCCGAATACATCCAGCCGCACCCCAGCCTCACCGAGCTTTTCGGCGAGACCGTTCTCTCGCTCACAGGCCGCAGCCTGAACGCCTGACCAGACAACCGATCTCTGTACTAGAGGAGCACTCCACCATGGCCGACGTCACCCTCCCGCAACTGGGCGAGACCGTCACCGAAGGCACGATCACGCGCTGGTTCAAGAAGGTGGGCGACACCATCGCCGCCGACGAAGCGCTGTTCGAGGTCAGCACCGACAAGGTCGATACGGAGATCCCCTCCCCTGCTGCCGGGGTGCTGCTCGAAATCAAGGCCGTCGAGGACGACGTCGTCGAGGTCGGCGGCGTTCTGGCGGTTGTTGGCGAGGCTTCAGAGGTTGCAGCTAGCGAACCGGAACAGCCTTCGCCCGCACCAGTAGTTGAGGCCGCCGCGGTGGCTGAAACCGCTGTTGCCCAAGCTGCGCCCCCAGTCGCTGAACCAGCGACGGTTCCAGAGCCTCCGGCGGTTGCGGAGGCGGCGCCCGCGGAGGCGGCGCCCACTGGTGCGGAGGCGGCGCCCACTGGTGAAGAAACTGCGGTCACCTTGCCGGCCCTCGGAGAGAGTGTTACTGAAGGCACCGTTACCCGGTGGCTCAAGGCGGTCGGCGATGAGGTGGCCGTCGACGAGCCGCTCCTTGAGGTCAGTACCGACAAGGTTGACACGGAGATCCCGTCACCGGTTGCGGGCGTCTTGACGGCAATTTCTGTCGCTGAAGACGAGACTGTTGAGGTTGGCGCAACGCTCGGACTTATCGGCGCCGCAGGTAGCGCCAC
>DMNR01000193.1:22987-24457 GCA_003452655.1 Actinomycetota bacterium
CAGCACCCGCAGCAATGACAACTACGGACGCTTACGCCAGCCCAATTGTGCGCAAGCTCGCGCGCGAATCCGGTGTTGACCTCAACACCGTGACCGCAACAGGACCCGACGGTCGCGTCACGAAGGATGACGTCCGCACCGCCGGCGGGTCAGGCAGCGGCACAATCCCTGAGGTCGCGGCGACCGCACAATCGGTTGTTCCTACCGCCGCCCCCACTCCTGCGGCCGCGCCGACAACACCCGCCCGCACCGCTGCAGCTCCGGAATCCGGCAAGCGTGGGCATACCGAACCGATGTCACGACTGCGTCGCGTCATCGCCGAGCGGATGGTCGACTCGCTGCACGTTTCGGCTCAGCTCACGACCGTCGTGGAGGTCGACGTCACGCGCATCGCGGCCCTGCGCAGTCGCGCTAAAGCCGCATTCCTCTCTCGCGAGGGAATCTCACTGAGCTTCTTGCCCTTCTTCGCGCGAGCAACTCTTGAGGCCCTCAAGCAATTCCCTGGGGTCAATGCATCCGTGGACAGTGAGGCCCACACCGTCACGTTCCACGACAGCACTCACCTCGGGATCGCGGTCGACACCGAGCGCGGACTACTCGTTCCCGTCATTAGGGATGCTGGGGACCTGACGCTCTCGGGGCTCGCAAGGCGTATCTCCGACCTCGCCGAACGGACCCGCACCAACAAGGTCAGCCCGGACGAACTTTCAGGCGGGACATTCACCCTGACCAACACAGGCAGCCGCGGTGCACTTTTCGATACGCCAATCATCAACCAACCGCAGGTGGGCATTCTCGGAACCGGTGCGGTCGTGAAGCGACCAGTAGTCGTGACAGAACCGCACGGCGAGGATGCGATTGCGATTCGTTCGATGGCGTACTTCGCACTGACCTACGACCATCGGATTGTCGACGGTGCTGATGCGGCCCGATTCCTGGGCGCGATCAAGGCTCGACTAGAAGCCGCCGACTTCGAAGCTGAATTGGGTCTGTAAGAGATGCGAGTTGCGGTCACGGGCGCGTCGGGTCTGATCGGCACAGCCCTGTGCACCAGCCTCGAAGGTGATGGACACACTGTCCTTCGACTAGTCCGCCGCGAGACGGCGAATCCTAGCGAGGTGACGTGGAACCCCGCGACCGGTGATGTGGACCTCGCTGCCCTGGCGAACGTGGACGCCATTGTCCATTTAGCCGGTGCTGGCGTTGGAGATCACCGCTGGAGCGAGGAGTACAAGCAAGAGATCCGCTCCTCCCGCGTACTTGGCACGACCACGATCGCCAGCGCCGCGGCAGCCCTGGATCCCAAACCGGCAGTATTGGTCTGTGCCTCGGCCATCGGCTACTACGGTGACCGCGGCGACGAGAAGCTCACTGAACAATCCAGCAAGGGCACGGGATTCCTTTCCGATGTTGTTGCCGACTGGGAAGCAGCTGCCGATCCGGCCCGCCACGCGGGCATCCGAGTTGTCA
>DMNR01000193.1:24544-28857 GCA_003452655.1 Actinomycetota bacterium
CAAGTGTGGTCGTTCATCTCACTCGACGATGAAGTTGCTGCTCTGCGCTTCCTGATCGACAACGAATCATTGAACGGCCCAGTCAACCTGACCTCCCCACACCCGGTCACGAACAGCGAAGCAACGAAGGCGCTTGCGCATGCCCTCAACCGCCCAGCCGCACTGCCCGTGCCCGCATTCGCTCTGAAGATCGCTCTCGGGGAGTTCTCCACTGAAGTTCTGAGTTCCTCGCGAGTCCTTCCACAACGACTAACCGAGGCTGGGTTTACCTGGAGCGCTCCCACGATGGATCAAGCTCTCCAACAGATTCTCTGAATTCGGTTAGGGCCCAGAGCCCAGTTCCACCGAATCGACAAGCCGCCACGCACCGCCGACCGGCTCCAGCGTCACCCGCCACTTCTTCGCAGCGCGCGGGGGCCGCACTTCGATTTCTGCACCGGTCGCGATGCGCACAATTCGATAGCTGCTCAGCTCATCGGTAACAACCAACTCCGCGCGCGACGAGTCCTGCCGAGCTACCGACACCCCGACGATCGTTGCTGTCATGCCGACCGCCTTGACACCCAACTCCCTCAGCTGTGCCAGAAGATCACGATCACGGGTAGCAGCAGCAGACCCCGCCCGCGCGATGTCATCCAACAGTGCCTGATTTCCCGTGGCGAATGCCGTCGAACGTTTGGCATCCAACTCTGCCAGGTAGGCAGCCCACGAAACGGGGGCAGATACGGAGGCGGAGGATCCGGCCGCTGATGTCACTGGACTCGCCGTCAGCGCCGCCTCCCCTGTGGGTGCCGACGGCACCTCGGGCGAGGCGGACGCCGCCTCGAGCGAGGTCTGGGCTGGCGCGGGCGAGGTCTGGGCTGGCGCTGGAGACGCCGACGCACCAGCGGAAAGCACCGCCAAGACTGCCACCAACCCGAGCGCGCCTCCCGCTATCGAGAGGGCAACCCTGCTCGGCAAACGGCTCAGAATCGGCAGGCGAGCCGACCTGGGGCCAAACCTCCGCTTACCGGACTCGACCACCACACCGTCGGCCAAAGATTGATCTCGCGTCGCAGTCGGAGAGGCGAGCGAGGATCTTCGGCCACCCGAAGTAGCGAACAACGGCTCACCTTGCGGCGGCGAGCCAAACGAGGGTCCCGGTGTCGCCGAGTGTTCACTGCCGCCACTGGCAGACAAGCAAGCTCGCACTGCTGCGCCGAGCTCGTCGTCGGAGCCCAGCGCGGACAACACCGCGATGAGGCGACCAGTGTCCGGCGTTGGTGTCGCGAGCAGCAGCCGGGCGACGGACGCAGGCAGCGCGTGATCGGATACCGCTTCTCGCAGCAGCCCGACCAATTCACCGCTGTCAACCCATCCCCCCGCAGGCACCCGAGCTACCCCGGTTTCACTGACCTCCACGGACAAGAGATCGAACTGCGAATCAGTTCCTTCAGCAACACCGTCAAACATCGTCGCGAACTGACACACAAGGCTGGCAACTGCCGAGATTGGCAGGTCCACTTGACCAGCGGCTGCCTGAGACAGCAACTCGCGAACTGTTATGCGCCCGTCCTGGCCAGCAGGTTGGCCAGCAGGTTGGGCAGCAGGCGGTCTCGGGCGGGCGAACTCATCCCATCGATCGGGATCCAGTGGTGCGGCCATGCGCTAACTCTGAACCAGATCACGGTTGTGCCGCAGAGGCTGTCCACAGGGCGTATCCGGCGCAGGAAACGCGAAAAGCACCTACGCCAGCGGTCCAGAAGTGGCCGCGGCAACGGCCCTGGCCAAGATCGGTGCCGAGGTGTAGGTCGCGGCATCGTGATAGTTCATCGCACCCATGAGTCCGTCACCGGCACTGATGTAGGTATCAAGTGCCTGGGGAAACCGGTGGCTGGCACCGCGCTTCCAGGTCACAGGGTCGTTGAGATTGACGATGTTCAACCAACTCCCCAATCTGTCGTAGGGGAAAGTTGCGGGGTCCTGCCACAGCTTCCCCCAAAAGTCACGTTGCCCCAGCGGCGAACCGAAGCTGACCAGCAACTTCACGTTGATGTCGCGAACGTGTAGGGCATCGAGTGCCACGACTGAACCCAAGCTATGGGCGAGCAGCACCACATCGTCGTCAAGATCGTTGATCCGTTCGCAGATCCGATCGAGGACCTCGGCCCGCAGATTGTCGTCGTGTCGATAGTGACCCGCCTGCCTCATGCTGAGGAACGGCAAACGCACCATGACCTCCCCCGGGATGAATGACGGCGGCCGTTTACTTGGCGGTTCAACCCGATCCGGGCTGTGCCATACGACTTTGCGCAACTCCACTTGGCGCTTCTGATATCGCTGCCGCAGCGCGCTGCGCTGAGTCGACGTCACGATGGGTACATGCAGTTCCTCAGCGGGCCGTTTCCTGATTACCCCAGAGCGTCCGATGAGGTCGTCGAATCCGATCTCGACGTACGCGATCTCAGAACCAGCCACGTGTTCGCTCAGTGATCGCTGCAGAGCCGAGTCCCACCCGGGAGTCACTCCCCCGACCCCATGGAGGAACACAACGGTCGTCACAGGCAGCAGTGTCTCCGATCCAGGTCTGTCGTGCAGCGCGCGGGTTCGATGGATTGGTTCGGTCTAGCTAGCTGGCAGCAGTAGCGTGTCCCTATGGACTCACTCGCGGCCGCCGAGCTTTACGCGCCGCAGCACCCGCTGTCGATTCAGCGCATCCACCTTGGCGCCGAGCTTGTCGACTACAAATCGGCCTGGGACCTGCAACGCGACGTCCACGCGACAGTCGCAGATGGCACGATGCCGCCAACCCTGCTCGTGCTGGAACACCAGGAAGTTTTCACCGCAGGCAAACGCACCGAACCTGGCGACCGACCCATCGACGGAACCCCGGTGATCGAGGTTGACCGTGGTGGGCGCATTACCTGGCACGGCCCCGGACAGCTCGTGGTTTATCCGATCGTGCCTTTGCCACATCCACTCGACGTAGTCGCTCATGTGCGCCGCCTGGAGGAAGCGATCATGGCGACCTGCGCGGACTTCGCCATTGCCACCCAGCGGGTGGACGGCCGCAGCGGCGTCTGGTGCCAAGCCGACGACCGAGGGCCTGAACGCAAGATTGCAGCGATCGGAGTTCGAGTTTCGCGCGGTGTCACGATGCACGGTTTGGCGCTCAATGTTGACTGCGATCTGACCTGGGCACAGCGCATCGTCGCGTGCGGAATAGCTGACGCGGGCGTGACTTCGATGGCCGCGGAACTGGAAGGCTCTCCCCCTCCGAATGTGCTGGCGGTGGCCGATCGCCTGGAGCAACACCTACTTGATGTGCTCGGGCCAACGCTTTCGAGTCGCCCTGGCTTAGGCTGACCCTGTGTCTGAATCCGCTGTCGCCCCGGAAGGACGCAAACTGCTGCGCCTTGAGGTCCGTAACGCGCAGACCGAGATTGAACGCAAACCTGCCTGGATCAAGGCTAAGTTTCGCAACGGACCCAACCACGCAGACATCCGCAGGCGAGTGGCCGATGCCGGATTGCACACCGTGTGCCAGGAGGCGGGCTGCCCCAACATCAGCGAATGCTGGGAAGACCGTGAAGCCACCTTCCTCATCGGAGGAGATGTCTGCTCTCGCAGATGCGACTTCTGCCAAATCGATACGGGTCGACCAACTCCCCTCGATCGCGACGAACCTCGCAGAGTCGCCGAATCAGTCGCTGCGATGGATCTGCGCTACGCAACGGTCACCGGTGTCGCTCGCGATGACCTGCCCGACCAAGGTGCTTGGCTTTACGCGCAGACCGTACGCGCAATTCACGACACCGTTCCAGGTTGTGGAGTCGAGGTCCTGATTCCCGACTTCTCCGGCGAACCAAGCCTGCTCGGTGAGGTATTCGCATCCGCGCCGGAAGTCCTTGCCCATAACCTCGAGACCGTTCCACGCCTCATCAAGCGCATCCGTCCCGCATTCACCTACGAGCGCTCCCTCGACGTCATCACCCAGGCGCGTGACGCTGGTCTCATCACCAAGTCGAATCTGATTCTGGGCCTCGGCGAGGAGCGCGCAGAGGTCGAATCCACACTCGCCGACCTCGTCGCGGCGGGATGTCAGCTTGTCACGATCACGCAGTACCTGCGGCCCTCGAAACGCCATCACCCCGTGCACCGCTGGGTGACGCCCGAGGAGTTCATCGAACTTGACACTGTCGCCCGGGAACTCGGCTTTGTCGCAGTGATGAGTGGCCCCTTAGTTCGCTCCTCTTACCGCGCCGGGCGCCTTTACGAACAGGCAAGCGGGCGAGGCATCGCCGGGCAGCCATCGGCATGACTTACTCTTGACC
>DMNR01000308.1:0-2254 GCA_003452655.1 Actinomycetota bacterium
CCAGATGTAGCGGTGGTGCCGGTCGCTGGCCACGAGCGCAGTACCGAGCACGGTGTTGATTGCGACGAGGGGTACCCACGGTGCGAGCAACCGCATCAGCACCACGGACTGCTCGAACGTTGGCCCGTAGAGGAGGTCGATGAGATCGGAGGAGATGAGCACGACACCGACAGCCCCAGGAATGGTGATCGCGATCACCAGCTTGAGGGCGCGATTCGTGAGCGCGCAGAATTTCTCCGGAGCTACGGTAGCCAGAGCCGACAGCTGGGGGAGAAACGCAGTGACGACAATGGTGGTGATGAAGATTGGCATGCCGACCCAGCGATAGGCGAGCGAGTACCAGCCGACGACGTCCTCGCCGGAGATCGCCTCTACGATCGGGATGTCGATGGTGCTGTAGAGCAGGCTGAGCGCGGCGAGGGCAAACATCGGAATGCCGCCGAAGATGAGAGCCTTCCAGGTGCCTGGGCTACGACGAGCCACATGATGCAGGTGAGGACGCAGCCTGCGGAAGTTGGCGACCAGTGGCACCGCGGTTGCCAGCGAGAAGGCCGCCAGGTAGGCATTCAGAGATCGGGTAGTGAGCAGCACCACGATGCCGAGAATCGATGCGACGTATACCTGTACCGTCTGCCAGACAGCAGATCCCGCGATCAGCTCCAAGCCGGCCAGTCCGGCCATTGTCATCTCGTTGAGCAAGCTCAACATCATCCCGACGAGTCCGATGGCGATCAAGGTCAGCACCTCGCCGCCATAGCCGAACGCCCACGCGGTGCCGACCGCAACACCGGACAGCACGAAACCCATGACCAGTTTGAGCTGTAGCGCGGAGATGACAAGGCGCGCGAGCTCGGCCGGGTCTCGGGCGACGTTCTTCACGATGTACTGATAGGTCCCGAGCGACCCGATGAGGTTGAAGAACCCCACGAACGCCATAGCGAACTGTGCACGGCCAAAGCCGTCGGAACCCAGCTTCCGGGGGGCCAGGATCAGCAGGAAGATCGTGACCAACCAGGTGGCACCTTGGCTGACGAGGAGAAAGAGAATATTCCGCTTGAGGACACTCATCGACACCTACAGCAAGTCGTCCGCGAGGTGATCCCCGGCTCGAGCGGCAATTGCCATGGCGGTGAGAGTGGGGTTCTTCTCCGGCCCGGTGGTGAAGCAACTGCTGTCGCAGACGATCACGTTTGGAGCGTCGTAGAGCTGGTTCCAGCCATCCAGCGCGCCGAACTCGGGCGAGCGGTGCATGCGGACCGTGCCACCGAAGTGGAACGACGAGCCGGGCATCAACGAATGAAACGGCCCATCAACCGCGACCGACGTCCCAGCAGACGCGAACACATCGCGCAGACGCTGGCGGGCATGCACCATGTTGTCGATCGCGGCCTGGTCGTATCGCAGATTAATCAGCGGTCGCGACTCCTCGGCAGCACCCGCGGCCTTCGGCAGGCTGACGCCGACGTCGGGCCTCGGGATCATCGTGCCGAACACCTGCACACCGAAGGATCGAGTTTTGCGCCGCAGGTAGGTGTTGATCCGGTGTGATGTGAGCCCGATGGTGAGCGAACTGGCGACCAACGGGTTGGCCGGATCGTAAGGTTGGCGCGACAAGTACATCGGATGAGCGAGTGCGCTCATCCGATGCGAGGGCGTGGCCGGCCACCATTCCTTCGGATGATCGTGAAGGTATCGGCCGATGAGTCCACGAGAGTTGCCGATGCCCTGCGGAAACTCTGACGAGACCGACCTGAGCAGGATGGTTGTGGTGTCGACGGCGCCGGCGGCCAACACGACCGCACGTCCTCGCATCGTCGTCAGCCGGCGTGACACGCGATCGGTGTACTCCACCGATTCCACCCGCTGCTTGGCCGAGTTCCAGTTGAGACGTGTGACCTGCGCTCCACGGACAAGAGTGAAGAGATCAGATGTCAGCAGCGGCGCCACGATGCTGTGATAGCTGCTGAACTCAGTGCCGCGCGCCGCGATCATCCATGGCGTCCCTTTCGCCATCGGCAATGAGCCCAGGTGGTGGCCGAAGGACTCGACGTGAGCGGCCAGATCCCTCCAATCTGCGGGCGGCCGCGACCGGAAACGCGTGGTGTTTTGGGGAAAATTCGCAAAGGGTTGGCCGGCGGTGACCACCAAGGCAGCTTCGGCCAACTCGTAGTAGGGCGCAAGATCGCTATACGACACCGGCCACTCGTATCGTTCGTCGAGGTGCGCGCCTTCGGTGAAGTCCTCCGGCGCGAAC
>DMNR01000308.1:2341-2558 GCA_003452655.1 Actinomycetota bacterium
GGTGAAGTCCTCCGGCGCGAACCTCGGAACTGCCGCTGTCCAGTAGTTTGTCAGCCCACCGAGTGATCGGCTGGAGACCCAGTCCGTCGGGGCACCAAGTTCATGATCGTGGCGATCGGTCTCGAGGAGGCGCATGTCCTTCCAGCGGAACACGGTGTTGCCGCCCGCTCTGACCACCACGCCCTTGGGTGCCGACTTCCCAGCATCCAGGAGGGTC
>DMNR01000315.1 GCA_003452655.1 Actinomycetota bacterium
AGATGTGTATAAGAGACAGGTCTCGAACATCGTCACGTTCGCCGGCCGCTACACCGGTGTCCGCCAGGTCACACTCGCTGAGAACTTCCGCTCAAGCGAAGGCGTGGTAGAGGTGGGTAAGTCGGTCGCGGAGCGGATCCCCGCTGGCAGTCGCCTGCCAAAGGCGATGGTGCGAGCGGGGCATCAGGCGTGGGAGCGAGGAGACCTCATCGCTCGCGATTTCACCGACGCCGAGCACGAGGCCGCCTGGATCTGCGATCGCATCACGGCAATGCGCGGGCTTGCGTTCAAGGATACGGAGGACGGCGACGCGCGCGGCCTGTCGTGGTCAGACTTCGCAGTGCTGTTTCGGTCGGTGGCCAAGGATGCAGACCCGCTCGTCGCGGAGATGCGCAGACGTGGCATCCCGTACGTCGTCAAGGGCCTGAACCGGCTCTTCGACAGCCCGGAGATCACGGCCGTCGTCGCGGTGTTCCGCTATATGGTCGACCGCATCGACGAGGCCGACCTATGGGCACTCTGGCACCTCGCCGATCTTCTTCCTGCAGATGGTGACTGGCAGGCAGCAGTTGCCGTTCTGGACGAGGGACGCGACTTCGCCCGAGGCGAGCGCTGGGGCGTTTACAACATCCAGCGCATCTATCTCGAATTCCTCGCGGCCCTCGGCGTGAGAGAGGAAACGGTTCCGGGTGACCCGGTACGCCGTGAGCTTGTCTTCTACCAGCTCGGGAAGTTCAGCCAAGCGATCTCGGACTTCGAGGCGATCTACTTCAACACCGAACCTGCGCAGAAGTACGAGTCGTTTGCCGGCTGGCTCGAACACCAAGCGCCCGACTACTATGCAGAGTCGGACTCCGACGTCGGGTATGCAACGCCCGACGCGGTCACGCTTACCACGGTGCATCAGGCCAAAGGGATGCAATGGCCGGCCGTGTTCGTCCCGTGCCTGCGCAAGAACCGCTTCCCATCGAAGCGCCAAGGTGGGCTCGGGCTCTTCCACGTCATCCCCGATACCGCGATCGCAGATTCCGACCGCTATCGCGGCACGGTCGAGGATGAGACTCGCCTCTTCTACGTCGCCGTCACCCGCGCGCAGAAGTACTTGTTCGTATCGTTCTCGCCCGGCTCGAACCGGATGTTCCAGAACCGGTCACCCTTCTTCGACCACTGTGCGAGCCAGCAGTGGTTCTCGACTAGAGACACCGGATTGCCAGCCGAGGCGCCGAGACTCGAGCCCCAAACGCGGCAGGAGACGCCGAACGTCACGTTCTCGTTCTCGGAGCTGAAGTACCTATTCGAGTGCCCGTACCAATTCAAGCTGCGTTTCCTCTATGGGTTTAATCCGCCGCTGCACGAGGCACTGGGATACGGAAAGGGATTGCACGACGCGATATCAGAGGTCCACAAGCGAGCCCTCGCTGGCGATGTCGTCGGCAACGACGCAGCCGAGGATCTCGTCCGTCGACACCTGCATACGCCGTATGCGTACCCGGCGCTACGGGAGACTTTGTATGAGGCCGCCGTTAAGTCTGTACGTCGCTATCTCAACGAACACGGGTCGACGCTGGACAGGACCGTCCACAGCGAGAAGCAGATCCAGGTGCACGTTGCGCCCGGCGTCACGGTCGCTGGCCGCATCGACCTCGTCCGGCGACTCGATACCGATGAGCTCGCAATCGTCGACTTCAAGTCCACCGCTCGTGCTCAAGATGAGGACGTCACACGAGACCAACTGCATGTGTACGCCGTCGGCTACGAGGAACTCACCGGCGAACGGGCCGATCTGGTCGAGGTCCTCAACCTTGACGAGGAAGGAAAGACCATCAGAGAGGAGGTCGAGGAGCCGCTTCTCGCTGCTGTGAGGACGCAGATCCAGGACGCTGGCGACTCTCTCCGCAAGAACCAGCTTCCACGTCTGCCCTCCTGGGATGCGAAGTGCTCGAAGTGCGACCTCGCCGAGCTGTGCCGAGACGTCCCTGCCCCGGAGCAGTCAGCTAGACGTGCGACTTCCGGCCGCTAAATGCCACCCCTTGGTTTCGGTCGTCCTATCGGTCTGACGTAACCCCTTGGGGTGGGTCCGGTTCTTGTGGGAGTCTTGGCGTCCGCGGTGCGGGCGAGGGGAGGATCACGTGATGGGAATAAAGAGACGCTGGCAAACGCCGGAGCAGATCAGGCTCTATGAGCCAGGCGGATCTGACGGAGACTGAGTTTCGAGGGTTTGCCCCTCGGAGAAGGAAAGTCGCGGCACCCGGTTGGCGCTCGAGTCCGGTCATCCGATCGCGTACATAGCACGGGATCTCGGGGTGCCTGCCGAGTCGCTGCGCAAGCACGTTCGCCAGGTTGAAGAGTACGACGGCTTGCGGCCGGCTCTGACGACCGCCGCTGAGCGCGATATGATCGAAGCGCTGCGCAAAGGAGTGTTCGAGCTCCGCCCCGCGAACGAGATCTGCGAAGAACCAAGTATTGGCGGCACCTCCGGGAGCTTCTACCGTGGCCAGCGACCTTATGGTGCCCGGGCATCCGGTTAGGCTCCACGTCGGCTAAACCTGGATCAGCCAGAACGAAGTCCCGAAGGCGATCGAGAGGGAGACGCGAAGTGGATGCATCAGGGCTTGTTGCCGTCGTGGGTGCGGCTGCTGCAGTTGTGGCGTCGATCGCAGCCGTAGCGATCGTCAAGCCAACTCGTCGGGCAAGCGGGTTGATGCGTCTCGAAGAAGTTCGTGCACTTTTCAGAGGGCAAGTGGCCGCTCTTCGCGAACACCAAGTGGCACTCGGAACAAGTTGTTTAGAGCGAGCCCCTAAGGAATGGAAGTACTCAGACGTGGTGCCCATGCTCAATCGCCAGGGCTGGCTCTTTGAGTCTCCGCAGGAGATTGAAGCTGTGCTGCTCGAACCATTGAGGGTACTCGAAGAAGGCCCGATCCAGAGTCGAAGCGACGCCCGGCTCTTCGCGGGTCTGGACCTCGCTGGACCAATTACCTACAGCAGTGCACTCCGGCTGACCTACCCCGACGTCGACTACTTCAATGGAACCATCTTTCGACCGACGGGAGTCAGACCCGTACTTGGAGATTGTCTCACCATCACCTGCGAGATCGCACACTACTTTGACTTCCTCGATACCACAGAAGTTCTGGCATTCGAGGAATCGCAGGGCTATTCGAGTTTGGGGCTTCGTAAGAACATTCATGATCCCTTTGACTTGACAGGACGCGTGGCAAGTCTCGGAGTGTTAACCTTGACGGTGGTCAAAACCGATGAAAATAGTGCTACGTTCTTCATGCATAAGCGTTCCGGCCGATTCGTGGTTGGCGATGCCCTCTATCACGTAGTCCCGGCCGGTGAATTCACGCCCGCAAGCATTAGTCCCACTGAAGCAGAGGCTGACTTCAGCATATGGCGCAACATCATGAGGGAGTATGCCGAGGAGTTTCTAGGCATGCCTGATGCGCAGGGACGGGGCGGCCGGCCAGTCAACTATGAGCGGGATGAGCCATTCACGAAACTCGATTCAGCACGGGTAGACGGCTCTGTTTCGATCCGAGTCTTCGGCCTTGCCTTGGATCCACTCAGCCTGAAGCCCGAACTTCTTACCGTGGCCATCTTTAAGAAGGACGCATTTGATGACATCTTCGGCGGGCGCTTAGGCGAGACCGACGAGGGCGTGCTGATAGAGCGCATTCCTTTTGAAGAGCGCTCTTTAAGACGGTTCCTGGAAGGGAAGGAAACCAGGCTGGGCGCCCAAGCCTGCCTGATCCTTGCATGGCGCAATCGTTTTGAGCTGGGGATTTGTTAGGAAGCGACTTCGGCACTCGCGAACGAGGGCCGACCCGCGGATCGACAGGCATTGAATGATCTGGCGGACGGCGCTTGCGAGCGTCAGTGAGCGATCGAGACGGCCCCGCATCGGTTGTGCCACGCGCGCCTGGTCGGGCTTGACGGTGGCGACGGCCTCGACCCGAGGCGTGTCGACCGTTTTCGCAACAAATTTATGGAGCTAAGCGGGCTCGAACCGCTGACCTCCTGGGTGCGATCCAGGCGCTCTCCCAGCTGAGCTATAGCCCCCTAAGGGACCCGCAGTTTACCGGGTCGGCGCGATCTGTGTCCAGCAGGGCAGCCAACCGGCTGGCCTGTCACCCTTCCAAGGGTGATCGACCTGCATACCCACATCCTTCCCGGCATCGACGACGGACCTGTTGACCGCCGCGTTTCGCTCGACATGGCGCGCGCCTCGGCCGCCGAGGGCATCCACACCATCGCTTGCACCTCCCACCGGCGGGGCAAGTACCCGACACTGGCGCAGCGGGTACATGATGGGATCGCGGAGCTTCAGCCGCTGATCGATGCCGAAGGGATCGCCGTCAAACTGGTCTCCGGGCTTGAGATCGCCCTC
>DMNR01000281.1 GCA_003452655.1 Actinomycetota bacterium
AGATGTGTATAAGGGAACTGTGGAGATGGGCTTCATCGCGGCTCGAACCCGAAGTGTTTCGCCCGTACTCATGCCGCCCTCTGTTCCGCCTGAACGACCAGATGCGCGTCGGATGCCGTCGGCAGTGCGGATGATCTCGTCATGCGCCTGCGATCCGCGAGTTGCCGCCAGTTCGAAGCCATCGCCAATCTCCACTCCCTTGATCGCCTGAATGCCCATCAGCGCGCCGGCCAGCCGCGAGTCGAGGCGCCTGTCCCAGTGCACATGCGAGCCCAAACCTGGCGGCAACCCGTGAACGACAACTTCAACCACGCCGCCGAGAGTGTCGCCCTCCTTGCGGGCGAGATCGATCTCGTCTTGCATTGCCTGGCTGGCCTCAGGGTCAAGGCACCGCACCGGGTCCGCATCCAATGCAGAGACATCATCTATCCCGGGTAGCACCTTTGATGACGACTTCACCGTGCCGAGCGACACCACGTGGCTGACCACAGTGACGTCAAGAGTATCGAGAAGGAATGACCGAGCAACCGCCCCGAGGGCCACTCGTGCAGCAGTTTCGCGTGCGCTCGCTCGCTCCAGAATCGGCCTGGCATCCGCAAAGTCGTACTTCTGCATGCCCGCCAGGTCTGCGTGGCCTGGCCGAGGCCGCGTCAGAGGTGCATTGCGTGCAATACCTGCGAGTTCCTCCTCGCTGACCGGATCGGCAGACATGACGACATCCCACTTCGGCCACTCGGAATTGCCGATCTCGATCGCCACCGGGCCACCCTGCGACAACCCGTGCCGAACGCCACCAAGAAGCGTCACCTTGTCCTGCTCGAATTTCATGCGTGCGCCTCGCCCGGCACCCAGGCGACGCCGAGCCAAGTCATCGGAGACCAATTCAGTGGTCACTGGAACGCCGGCCGGAAGGCCTTCAAGGATTGCAACGAGTGCTGGGCCATGGGATTCACCGGCAGTTAACCAACGGAGCATGATGCTCAGTGTTTCACGCCTGGTACCGCGTGTGCCCCACCGATAGCGCTTAAACCGATGTGTAGAACGTCATGACAGCTGGGGTAAACAGCAACGCTAGCAATGCACCGATGAACATGAACGGACCAAATGGGATCTCGGATTTGCGCCCGGCCTTCGCAAATACCATCAGCCCGAGACCCACGAAGGCTCCCACGAAGAAGGCCGCGAAGAACCCGATGAAGACGAAAGGCCAACCCAAATACCCGAGTGCCAGCCCTAAGACGCCAGCAAGCTTGACGTCTCCCATCCCCATCCCGGCTGGATAGATCAGCGCCAGGATGAAGTAGGCAGCGAACATCGCCAGAGCCGCCAACCATGCACGCAGATAGAACCCCCACTGTCCGGAGACCAGCGTTGGAATGAGCAGTGCGACCCCGACGACGAGGTACGAAGGGAGCGTGAGGCGATCGGGCAGGCGGTGATGCTCAATGTCGATGAAACTCAACACCGCTCCGGCAAGGGCGAGCCACAACCAGGCAACGAGTGTCCATCGTGCGCCGACCCCCCAACCCGTCAATCCCGCCGCAACTGCCGCCGAAACGAGATAGACCAAGCGCCGGTCCTTGATCTTCACGGCGCAAGTCCGCTCGGCCAGTTCAGGGGCGTAGTAGCCCACGAGTGCGCCGAGAAGCGTCGATAGGACCGTCACCGCGATGCGCACCTGTTCACCCTAGGGCAGGTGCCACGAGACCTGCAGCGCGATCATCCGCCCTGTGGATCACCCCGCCGCTGCGGGCAACACGGCGAGCTAGCGTTGAGCCGCCAGGCCCGCAGCCAGCATCTCCTCCATCGGGGCAGCACAACCCGTCATCAATTCGACTTGTCTTCCGGCCTGCCCGACGAGCATCTCCAAACCTGAAGCCACCGCCCCACCGTTGTTGGCCCAGGCCTGAGCCAACCGCGTCGGCCACGGCACGTACACAACGTCGAGCAGGAAGCCGGGCGTACCGCTAACCGATTCGGATAGGACGTCGGCCACGGTCGCTGGAACCGTCGACACCACCACTGGTGCCGCCAGCACTTCGGCGGGGTCCTCCCATGGATGCGGCACTATCTCGACGCCGAAGGATGCAGCTACAAGGGCTAGGTCCGCAATCGCCTCAGGCCTCCTGGCAACTACCTCGATCGAACGCGTACCGAGCTGCGCCAGGGCGGCGACGGCTGATCGCGCAGTTGCGCCGGCACCGACAATTCCCGCCTGCTGCACAGGCCGTTTCAGGCCCGCCCGTTCCAGCGCCCAAATGATTCCGGCCGGGTCCGTGTTGTCCGCATGAAGACGACCGTCGCCCACGATCATGGTGTTTGCCGCGCGAGT
Organism: Actinomycetota bacterium; assembly: GCA_003452655.1. GTDB lineage: Bacteria > Actinomycetota > Actinomycetes > S36-B12 > UBA10799 > UBA10799. The sequence goes on from DMNR01000281.1 coordinate 2,333, forward strand.
CTTCAGCGCAATGGCCGTTGCGTCGTTAGCCGCTGCCAACGCGAGTTCTTTGAGGGGCATCGTTACTGACAGGCCCCGGAGTCCGGGATCTGCGCACAGTCGCGCGAGCGTGGCCGAGAATTCCTGCTTCGTAACGTCAAAAGCTTCGTAGCGCCAATCGAGACCGAGAGTTAGATAAGCGGCACGGTGCAGCGCCGGACTCAGCGAATGAGCGATCGGCGAACCTAAGACTGCCGCCCACGTGGAGACCGTCACTGACCTTTGCTCGCCCGGTATTTCTCTTCGGCAGCCTTCTGCTGCGCGAACGTGTCAGAGAATTCGGTGAAGCCCTGATCAGACACGAAGTAGAGCCAGTTACCCGGTGCGGGGTTGAGCGCAGCTTCGATAGCTGCTGCCCCAGGGTTGCCAATGGGTGTGGGCGGCAAACCCTTGTTCTTGTAGGTGTTGTAGGGGCCGTCCGCAGAGAGTTCCGCCTTGCTGAGGTTGATGTCCGAAGTGTTCTGCGCGTAGTTGATCGTTGAGTCCATCTGGAGTCGGCCCTGGATGTACTCGCTCTTACACGCAGGCAGAGTGCACGCGATGCGGTTATCGATGACTCGCGCCACCTTCGCGTAATCGGCTGGCTGGGACTCCGCCTCGAGAATGCTCGCGATCTTTAGTACATCGTATGGAGACTGCCCACTGGCCGCCGCCTGACGTTCGAGGTTGATACTCGCGGCGTATTCCTTGAACTTCGCCACCATCGTCTTGAACACGGCCGTTGCCGACGTTCCTGGCTCGAAGTCGTAGGTGGCGGGGTAGAGGAATCCTTCAATGTGATTGTTGCCCCAGGTGGGCAATCCCACGTTCGATGGATTCGCGATGACCTTCTCAAAGTCCGCCAGCGGAACTCCTGTGGCGTCGGAGGCGACCTGCGCGACCTTATTCGCCCGCATTCCTTCGGTGACGATGACGACGCCGGCTTTGTTCGACGGATTCGTCAAGGTGTTGAGTGCGGCCTGCGCGCTCATCTCAAGCTTCATCTTGTAGACCCCGGCCTGGATCGTCCGCGCCTTGGGATCGTCGCTGGCAGCATCGACAAATGCGTCGGCCGACTTCACAACGTTCTTGCTGGCGAGGGTGTTGCCAATCGCCGGAATTGACTGGCCGGACTCGACTTTGATGATGACCGACCCGGTGCCATCGCCTTCGTAGTCTGGAGCCGACTTGAGGAATGAGGAATAGACGAACCAAGCGGCGACTGCGAGTAGCGCGAAGACCACGACGAGAGCGATCCAAACCGCTGCTCGGGACTTCTTATGTCCGGGGGGGCCACCTGTTGGTGCACCTTCCGTCATGGTCAGGCCAACCTGGCTCATGGCGTCCTAACTGTCGTCCCGAGCGGCTCTCCTGTTTGGCGCTCAGAGTCCAATGCGTGTTGCACGATAATGGCAGCCGCCGCCTGATCCACGATCGAGCGGCCTTGGCGAGTCGTGACGCCGGATTCTTTGAAGCCGCGCTGGGCCTGCACCGTGGTGAGCCGTTCGTCCACCAATCTGACGGGAATCGGGGTCGCCTTCAGCGCAAGCTCGTCGGCAAATCGCGCAGCGATTTCCGCCGCGCCACCGGGTTTTCCGGACAGTCCAAGCGGAAGCCCAACCAGGATTTCCAACGCTTCATACTCCTGCGCGAGTGCAACTATCGCGTCCAAATCGCCTTTGCCTCGCTTCACGGTCTCAACCGGGACGGCAAGCGTTCCGCCCGGATCGGACCGGGCGACGCCAATTCGAACGCTCCCGACGTCGACGCCGATCCGCACACCTAAGCGCACTAGGCAGGTGCTCCCCAGTGCTGGCGGACGGTCTCACGCGCAGCTTCAAAACCCTCCGACAAGCC
>DMNR01000405.1:0-1487 GCA_003452655.1 Actinomycetota bacterium
CCGGGAACCCACGGTGTTCTCCCGCTTCGGGCGGTGGTGGGCGCACCTACCCGACGGTCCGACCATCACGATCGGATCCTGACGCTGACGCGTGTCGGCAGCTAGGCGTTGGCGAACGAATTTGGAGCGAGCGCTCTTGATGGGCTCGCTCCGCCACTAGGGCAGGACGGTGCTATTCAGTCGCTGCAAGGCCACGTCGATGACGGGTGCGAGCCAACGATCGAAGTCTTCCGCGACCCAGGGTGCCTCGACATCGTCGCTGCTGACCGAAACGACGAGCAGGACGCGGTCCCCAACAGCGGCATACGAACTCACGCCAGTTCCGAATATCGCAGGTTGCGCCTCGAAGACAACAGCGGCCGCCCCAGAGGTACTCAGTGTCGACTCGCGGAAGGTCTGCACCGATGATTGCTGTCCTCCACACGTGAACGAGGGGTCCCGATAGAACTCAACAGTCGTCGCGAGGTATGAGTCGCGCTGAGCGGCATCATCGAACACCTGAACTTGGACGCTCACCGTCACCGCAGACGACATGAGTTCGAACGCATCAGTCGGGTTGGACGGCCCCAGCGGGCCGCTCCCCGGCACATAGTTGGCCGCCGCAACCGGGCCGGGTGCGGCGTCGATCTTTGCCGAGCATTCCCCCCGAAGGACTCGCGGCGGATACCAGTACTCGCCAATCCGACCGTTCCCATTGGGATCATCGACTTGGAGGCTCGCAAGCCGGAACGCACCGAAACCATCGGGTGACGGCAACAGCCCGGCCAGCCCGGTGCCCACTGGTGTCAGTTCGGACTGTCGCTGCGCGGTCAACGAATTGAGTGCTGATCGTTCCACATGGTCTGCGGCGACGCCTGGGTGAAACGCATCAACCGCCGCCCTGATCTCCTCCTCGCTGGCCGGAGCGAGCGGATTGTCGCCATTGAAGGATCGGTCAGAGTCCTGCTGTCCGATCGAGCACGCGCTCAAAGCGACGAGGGCAACGATCGACACCGTCCGGATGCGCATGAAGGCGAACGCTACCGCGGCTCCGTGCATGACCCCTTCTTACAGGTGTGAAACCTCGGCTCGCATCAACGAAGAAGACCAGTGCAGAAGGACGGGCGCAGCAGACGGATGCCCCGGCCGCTCGCACGACACTTAATGAGCCGGTCGAGTGGCCACTGACTGGATCGTCGTCATCAATCCCCACCGGCTGAGCCTCTCGCTGGTGACCGCCCCGAGCGGCACGTATGCGCTACCAACTGATCTGAAGCCACTCGCACGCTTCGCCGCTGGCCTCGGCGACGCGCTCGGCGATCTGTCCGATCAAGGCGCTGGCCGATGAGTCATCCATCGGACCTTCAATCGAGACCTGCCACCCAACGTCCTCGCCAGAGAAGGACACCTCGGCCGCTCCGCAACGCATCCGGAAGTCGCCCCACCCCTCGACGGGTACACAATCGAACCCCGGAGGCGCTAGGTGTAGTTCCCAGTGAGGTTGTTGA
>DMNR01000405.1:1523-2839 GCA_003452655.1 Actinomycetota bacterium
AACGTGACTGGGAACTACAGCTAGGACATCGGCGAGCTGGCTTCGATGAACGCCGGGCCATTCGTGCGTGCCGCTCGTTCGAATCAGGTACTCAGGCACCCGAGCAGATTGCCCGACGGGGCCCGTCGTGTCCAGCGAGCAGAGCGGCATTTCGGCGATTAGTGCGGCTGGGCGAGAGACGCCCGAATCTGAGGAAGCAAGAGGTCGATTGTCTGGGCCACAGTGCGAACAAGTTCCTCACCCGATGGGCTGCCATCGAGTTCCCAACCCTCTCGGTCCATGTCTCTCACTGCAAGGACCCCGGGGACGGTTCGCACTTGATCCAGAATCGCCCTGCGTAGCTGAGACTCGAACGGCTCTTCGCGGATGAACTCCAACACCCACACGGTGAGAGTCCACTGCCAGCTGTGGTCCCCTTCGACTCGTGTCGCGTCGACGCCACGGACATCCGACTCGTCGGTGAGGCGCAACCACGCCTCTACACCATCGTTGTCGACGGGCGACTGGTGCTCAATCTCGTCATCGGCCATCCGGCGCACTTTGCCCGAAGTGGAGCCAACTGTCCAGCCGCACCTATCGGCAGTTCTGCGCTGTGTTGATAAAACTACGTGAATGGTCCACGGACAGCGGTCGAACCGGGTAGCACGGATAGTCAGCACAGTGCTGGCAATTGGGTGCAGCGTGGTTGCGACTGGTTGCAACGACGGTGACGCTCGGTTGGTGGCGAGAGTCGTGTCCATCGATTCAGCGCGGGTTTGCGTGCAGCTTCGTGAAAGCCAGGACGGCTACGAGGAGTACAGCGCGTGCTATCTGTACTCACTACGAGATCGCGATCGGTTGGAAGTTGGCGCGTGCATCTCGGCAAGATTCCCTTGGCCGTTAGCAAAGCCGCCGCTCAAGAGAGGGATATCTGAGCTAAAGGTGCTGTCCGCGGAGGACTGCCGATAGTAGGGGCAGTGCTGTTGTCGCGGCGCAGAACGGCAGCTATGCGCTACCGGGCCCGGTCGGGCAGCGCTTCGAGCTGCTGGCCCAGCTCCCATTCCTCCGGACAAACCGAGGGGTCGAACCACTCGCTGCCAGCAGCGGTCCACCGACTTCTCCAGCCGCGGACGGCTTCGAAGGATGCGTCGCCGTATCCGAATTCCACTCCGCAACAGGGGCAGAAGTTGTACGACGGGTCCACTCCCGACTCGCCCCACGGTGGGTCGTCAAACCCTTGCAGATTCAGCCCACAAACCAGACACAACCATGGAGCGTCGGGCCGCTCGGTTTCCATCGCCACCTGCCCAAAATGCCCTGATTGAGAATCGGATGCA
>DMNR01000046.1:0-1266 GCA_003452655.1 Actinomycetota bacterium
GGACTCTAGAGAACGCGGGCGTAGAGCACCTTGCTCGAGTACACCTGGTCAAGGGATACAACGCGTCCGGTCCGCGGCGCGTGCCACATCATCCCGTTTCCGGCGTAGATCCCGACGTGACCAATGAAGTTGTTCGGGTAGTTGTAGAAGAACACGAGATCTCCCGGCTTGGCTTCAGTCTTGGTGATCTTGCGAGCTCTCGAGTACTGAGTCACGGTGTACGCGCCACCCAGATCTATACCAGCACGTTGGTACACCCATTGGGTGTAGCTACTGCAGTTGAAACCTTGCGCTGGGGTGTAGCCCGTAGCGACGTACGGAACTCCCTTGTACGACGCGGCGATCGCCATAACCTGTGCTGCGAGACCTGCGCTCGGCTTGGCTGCGGCCGGTGCGGGTGCACTGCTCACGGTCTTGACCTTGACTTTGACCTTGCCGACCTTCTTCCAGGTCTTCTTGCCCACGATTCCGTTGACCTTGAGCTTCGCCTTCTTCTGCAATGCCCGAACGTAGGCGTCAGTCATCGTTCCGAAATAGCCAGTGACCATCGGCATGGGCAGCCTGCGCTGGAGGTCGCTGACTGCAGGACCGGTCGAGCCCATCTGAAGGACGGGGCGGGCACTGGTCGAGGCAGCAGCACTTACCGCCCGCATCAACTTCGCCCAGGTGGTCGCCCCGACTTTGCCACTTGCCGTGATCCCATTCGAACGCTGGAAGTTCGTAACGGCTGCCGCAGTGAGCACACCGAAGTAGCCGGTCTGTGAAACGCCCAGGCGAGCCTGCACTGCCGTCACATCCGCGCCGGTTGAACCGATCTGCAGAACAGGACGCTTGACCGCTGGGCGAACCGTCGGATTGATCGCCGGGGCCTCAGTGGCCACAACGATTGAACCTGTTGCCGCCAAACCCATCGCCATTGCAGCCACGACAGTCCGACGGCCGCGAAGGCGCCGTGCGCCTCCTGCGTTTCTCTCCGTCATGTCGATCCCTCCTGCCTGTCTGTGGTGATGCGCCGAGCAGTCCGAACCCGGTCCGTTCACGTCCACCTCGATTGCGGTGACAACACGAGAAGCTAGCGAGATTCCCCTACCCCGCGCCCGGTGTATGCCGAAATCAACCGAAACTTGTTGGCCCATAGGCCCAAATCACGCTTAATCACGACAAAAGTTAACTTTTCGTGGTGACTTTCAGTAGTCGAATTACGGTCTTGTAATACGGTGCGTAGCGCCTTGCTGGCCGGTTGACCCCTAGGCAGAGTCAGCAACC
>DMNR01000046.1:1420-5674 GCA_003452655.1 Actinomycetota bacterium
ACGGTCGCTCGAATGCAGCGCGACGGACTACTCACGGTGGAAGGCGACCGCCACCTCGAACTGTCTGACCATGGTCGAGCGATGGCCACGCGGGTGATGCGCAAACACCGTTTGTCCGAGTGCCTTCTCGTTGAAGTCATCGGAGTGCCGTGGGAGGAAGTCCACGCCGAGGCATGCCGATGGGAACACGTGATGAGCGAGTCGGTGGAACGCCGCCTGCTGGAGATCCTCGGCCACCCCACTAACTCACCGTTTGGCAACCCGATCCCCGGACTCGACGAACTCGGTGAGTCAGCAAGTGCCAACCCGGCGACGACTCCTACAACGTTGATCAACCTGTTGCGCGCAAGGCCGCAGGATCAACTCAGGGTGACTGTTCGGCGTATCGGAGAGCCACTGCAGACCAATACTGAATTGATGTCCGCGCTGCGCCGTTCCGGGGTACGTCCCGGCGAAACTGTGAAGGTGAGCAAGTCGCCTGGGGGCATCCTCGTCGGCAGCGCCGGGGAATACGCAGAAGTCGACGAGGGCACTGCGTCGTTGATCTTCGTCGATCGAATCTAAGCCCGCGCCGTGCCCGCAATCATGTGGTTCCGGCGGGACCTACGGGTACGAGACCACCCTGCGCTTTCCGCTGCCGCAGCTGGCGGCGACGTCATCGGACTTTTCGTTCTCGACCCCGCACTGTGGGCGCAAAGCGGTCCCGTGCGACGTGAATGGCTTCGGCGTTCGCTGCATAGCCTCGACGAACAACTCAACGGCCGACTATGGCTCGCGGTTGGTGACCCGAAAGTCGTTGTCCCACAGGTCGCTGTCGCAACGAACGCCACGGCAGTGCACGTCAGCGCCGACTTCGGGGCGTATGGCAAGCAACGCGATGCCCACGTTCGCAATTCGCTAGCCGCATCCGACCAGGAACTCATCGCCACCGGATCGCCCTACGCGGTAGATCCCGGAACTGTCAGGACCGGATCCGGGACGCGGTATCGGGTCTATACCCCGTTCTATCGCAGTTGGCTCGCGCACGGATACCCCCCGCCGACGCCCGTGTCTACGCCTCGCTGGGTCAGCCCAAGCGCATCCGCCAAAATCTGTAATGTTGCTGAACTCTCCCAACAGCAGTCCGATGTGAAACTCCCCGAGGTTGGCGAACACGCAGCTTGGCAACGGTGGGCGTGGTTCGCCGGCAACAGGCTCGCGGCGTACTCGGAGGACCGCAACCGACCAGATCTCGACGGCACGAGCAACCTGTCGGCGCATCTTCGATGGGGCGAGATTCATCCGCGCTCGCTGCTCGCGGAATTGGCGCCGTATTTGTCCAACCCGGGTTCCGAGATCGGTGCGGAAACCTTCCGAAAAGAGATCGCGTGGCGGGAGTTCTATGCCGAGGTCTGGGATGCCAACCCCACAAGCACTTGGCACTCCCTCGACCCGCGATTCGACGGAGAGTTGAAGGTTGATGGCGGCGAATCGGCGGATGCCCGCTTCGCAGCCTGGCAAGCAGGCTTGACCGGCTACCCATTCGTTGACGCAGGAATGAGGCAATTGCGCACAACCGGCTGGATGCACAACCGGGTCCGAATGATCACGGCATCGTTCCTGGTCAAGAGCCTGCATTTGCCATGGCAGCGCGGGGCCCGAGAATTCATGATGTGGCTGCGAGATGGCGACGCCGCCAGCAACCAGCAGGGTTGGCAGTGGGTCGCCGGGTGCGGCACCGACGCCGCACCATTCCATCGGATCTTCAACCCAACCAAGCAAGGGCTCACATTCGACCCGGACGGCGACTACGTCCGGCGATGGATTCCGGAACTGCGAGGAATCGCCGGTAGCGCGGTTCACCAACCATGGTTGGTTCGTGGCACCCTCGCTGAACCGCCTGACTTCACGTACCCGAATCCGATCATTGATCATTCCGTCGAGCGGCAAGAGGCACTCGCGCGCTTCGCCGTGTTGCCACCGAGGAACGGCTAACGGCTGCGACACTTACCCGGTGACTCAGATCATCGCGGCGCTTTCCCTCAAGGGCGGCGTCGGAAAAACCAGTGTCGTGCTCGGACTGGCAGGCAGTGCTGCTGAACGAGGTCTGCGAGTCCTTGTCGTGGACCTCGACCCACAGGCGAACTCCACGGCTTCGCTCGATCCAGTACGAACCCCTTACACCACCTCCGATGTGCTGTTCGATGGCCGCGAAGGCGTGGCAGCAGATGCAATCGTCACCTCAGGGTGGGACTCGCTAATCTCTCTGATTCCGTCCGAACGCGCACTCGAGCACCGAGCCACCCCTAACGGCCCCGAGTCCTCCCACCGACTTCGCCGGGCATTAACAACGGTGACCGACAAGTTCGACCTCGTCCTCATCGATTGCCCGCCATCGCTTGGCGAACTGACAAGAAATGCGCTGTACGCCGCGACAGATGCCCTCGTCGTAACTGAACCGTCGTTCTTCGCGGTCAATGGTGCTGAGCAAGCGCTCGAAGCGGTATCGATCGTCGCAACGCATGGCAACCCAGGGCTTCGCCCGATCGGGATCATCGCCAATCGGGTGAGGCCAACGTTGCCTGAGCACAACTACCGCATGGATGAACTGCGCTCTGCATTCGGAGACCTCGTGCTCGGTGGACTTCCCGATCGCGCGGCGATCCAACAAGCGCAGGGTGCCTGCATGCCGGTCCAACGCTGGACGAGTAATGGTGCCGCAGACATCAACCTCGCCCTGGATAAGCTCCTCGACTCACTGCGACCGATGACGAAACAGGCGGATCTGCGAACGATCGCAGCTCGACCGTCGCTGGTGTCGGTACACAATTCAGCCCGCACAGCAGAAGGATCTCGCTCATGACCAACCCCGCACCGCGACCGGCGCTGCGCAAGGCCCCCGATGCCGACATCCATCCCGCACAGGGTCAGACGACTTCAGCGGTCACCTTGAAGCGAGCGTCCGACGGGCCTCCAGAGCAGGCAAATACCACCCAGATTGACCTACGAAACCGCGACATTGCCGACCTACGTCAGGCGCCAGTAGTAACGTCGACGCCGGTCGTTAACAACGACGACCCTGACACCGAAGGGCTCGAAACGGTGGCAAAGAAGTCAAAGAAGGGCTCAAGCAAGTCCAAGAGCTCCAGCAAGAAGAAGAACGACAAGAAGAAAAAGAAGAGTGGCAAGGGCAAGAAGAAAAAGGGCAAGCGAAAGCAACAGGGCGCACGGGCGAACCAGCGGATCGACCTCACGGTTGAAGTACCGCCGTCCGTGCGCCGCGCTTTGCGCTCCGGTGCAAAGGCAAGGGGAACAAGCGTCGAGGATCGGGTCGATTCCGTCGTGAATGAACTGCGTGGTAAATGATCAGGGTGACCTCGCTGCGTCGCTCTGAGTTCGGGTACGCAAAGATTGCCGCAAGATTCGTGGAGGCCACCAGCCTTCCTTTCGACATCGGGTGAGCGACGGCTAGACCAGCGCGACGCCACTCGCCGGTTTTGGGAGTCAGCACATGTCAGAGTTCGTACCTGGCCTTGAAGGCGTTATTGCATTCGAGACTGAAATCGCCGAGCCCGACAAAGAGGGCAGCTCACTGCGCTATCGCGGTGTCGACATCGAAGACCTCGTTGGTCGAGTGTCGTTCGGCCACATCTGGGGTTTGCTCGTCGACGCTGAGTTCAATCCTGGCCTGCCGCCTGCGCAGCCATTCCCGATCCCGGTGCATTCCGGCGATGTTCGCGTTGACGTGCAGTCCGCAATCGCCATGCTCGCACCCGCGTGGGGTCTGCATCCATTGCTTGACATCGATGACCAAACCGCGCGTGACAACCTCGCGAATGTTTCCGTGATGGCAATGTCCTTCGTGGCCCAAGCTGCCCGCGGGCTCGGCCAGCCGATGGTTCCCGAATCACAGATCGATCAGGCGAAGACGATCGTCGAACGATTCATGGTCCGTTGGCGCGGCGACCCCGACCCCAAGCATGTCCAAGCAGTCGATGCGTACTTCGTCTCAGCAGCCGAACATGGCATGAACGCCTCAACCTTCACCTCCCGGGTCATCGCTTCAACTGGCGCTGACGTCGCTGCGGCAATCTCCGGAGCAATCGGCGCAATGAGCGGACCCCTGCACGGTGGGGCCCCGAGCCGAGTTCTCGGAATGATCGAGGAAATTGAGCGCACTGGTGATGCGCAGGGATACGTCAAGAGCGTGCTCGACAGCGGCGATCGCCTCATGGGATTTGGTCACCGTGTCTACCGCGCTGAAGATCCTCGTGC
>DMNR01000443.1 GCA_003452655.1 Actinomycetota bacterium
ACGGCAACATCAACCCCTGCCGCGCTCACAGCGATCGTTGTTCCTCGACCCGCCAGTGCACCTCGATGACTAGCGGCATCGATCCCCATGGCACCTCCCGACACCACACACCAACCCTCAGCCGCAAGCTGGGCACAAAGCTCCTCCGCCGCCCAGACCCCATACCCCGTGGCTGCCCGTGCGCCAACAACAGCAATGCTGCGGGAAACAACGGGACGCAGCGCAACCGAACCTTGGACCCGAAGCACCAGGGGCGCGCGGTCGGTCAGATCATCGAGTTGGGTGGGCCAATCCGCGGTTCCTGGAACAACCAGCGCAATAGCCCGCGTAGCGACGCTTTCGAGTTCCTTCTCGGCGGTTCTCAGCCAATCGACCTCACGCCATCTGCGTGAGAGCGCCGCCACGCCCCTGGGCATGGCGCCGTTGGCAGACAACATGTCCACCGCACCTTCGGCAGTGAACTCCTCGACGAGTTGCCCGATGACTTCATTACCGGGTTCGAATGCACTCGACAACCCAAGCCGACACAGGACGTCCGTCACGCTTCCGGGTCCTTCGACACCAGCGCTCACCTCGCTCATGTCACGCCGCCCACTGTTGTTCCGAGGCACGAAGTTCGATGGCCGCGTCTATGTCTGCGGCAGTCGGTTCCTCACGTCCAGCCAGTGCGGCGATGCTCCACGCCACTCTGACAACTCGATCTCGCCCACGCATGCTGTCCTTGCGACTCGCGGAATCCAGCCTTTGGCGAGAGCTGGGACTCAATGGCCACCGCGTCGCGAGCTGTTCGGCAGGGACCTGGACCATCAACGACCAGCCTGTACCCACAAGCCGCTGCCTAATACAGTCCCGAGCTTGTTGCACACGTGCGGCGATTTGCCCAGATGTATCACCGACTACATCGGCTTCCAGACTGGCCAGCGACGGGCGAGTCAACACCACACGGACATCCACCCGGTCCAGCAGCGGACCAGAGAGCCGGGACAGGTACTTGCGCCGTTGCGTTGGGGTACACCGACACACAGCTCCCCGGTGGGTATCGAGTGCATTGCCACATGGACACGGGTTGGTGGCGAGGACCAACTGGAAGTCGGCGGGAAGGCACAACTGGAAGCCCGCCCGAGCGATCGTCACACTGCCGGACTCCAGGGGTTCCCGCAGCGCGTCGAGGACACTCGGCTCAAACTCGGCGGCCTCATCGAGGAACAACACACCATGATGCGCAAGGGACACCATTCCAATCGACGGACGGTTGTCGGACCCACCGCCAACCATCGCCGCCCGCGAAGCCGTGTGATGTGGAGCGAACCACGGCGCGCAACGTGCCAGGCCAGTTCCGGCGCTGTCGAGGCGGCCACTGAGCTGGTGAATTGACGTCACCTCAAGTGCCTGTTCGTCGTCGAGGTTCGGCAGAATCCCAGGGAGGCGTTCGGCGAGCAACGTCTTGCCGACGCCCGCTCGCCCCAACAGCGCAACATGGTGACCACCAGCGGCGGCGATTTCGAGGGCACGCTTGGCTTCCGGTTGACCTTTTACGTCCGACATATCTTTGTACGCTCGAGCGTCACTACTGGACTCAAGTGCCACGAAGGCCGGTGCCGACAGGTCCACTCCTGGATCTACCTCCTGCTCCCCCAGCAATCGAGCCGCCAAGGCTCGCAGACTGGGCGCTTCGATGACTTCTAGTCCAGGCACGGCTCGCAAGCAAAGGCAATCGGAAGATCCGGCGGCTATTGCCGAGGGCACCCGACCGGACGAGCGCCTCATTGCCAGGGCGGTGGCGAGTGCTCCTGGCGCAGGCCGCACCATTCCGTCAAGTCCGAGCTCACCGAGGCTGAGGATTCGCCCCACTTCCTGAACCGGCAGTTGCCCATCGGCAGCCAAGATCGCCAGCGCGATTGCCAGATCCAGACCCGAGCCACGCTTGGGCAGCCAGGCGGGGCTCAAGCTGACAGTGGTCTTCACATTTGGCCATTTCAGACCACTGTTCACGACGGCTGCCCGAACCCGATCGCGCGCTTCGTTCAGAGCCGTGTCTGGCAGGCCGACAATCGATAGGCCCGGAAGCCCCTGGCTGAGATCCGCCTCAACCTCCACGATATTCGCTCGAACACCGACGATGACTGCCGAGAATGTCTTGGCTAGGCCCATCACTGAACTCCGACCAGGTGCTTAATCTTCGCTGGACCGCGTGGCGCGCGCCAGACTGCCACAACGTCGATACGCAGTCCGTCTACCTGTACTGGATGATCAGCAAGCCACTCCGCTGCCAAGCGGCGCAACCTGCTGAGCTTGGTAGGGGTGACTGCAGCAAGCGGTCCACCGAACTCATCGTTCGTGCGGGTCTTCACCTCGCACACCACGAGTACCGCACCGTCGAGCGCGACGAGGTCAACCTCGCCGCTGCGCCCGCGCCAGTTCCGATCAATAATTTCTAGCCCGGCGTCCTGTAGGTACCGGGCCGCGACATCTTCGCCGTAGCGACCCAAGGACTTCTCTCGAAGTCGTGGCGACGCCGTAGTTCTGGGCTCCATGAGCTCCACCTCCGACGCCCACTTTGGCCCCTGCAAGGGTGTTCAAAGGTCCAATGCGCAGCGTCATGTGGAGAAGTCAGCGGCGAATCCCGCTGTGGAAAAGACTTGCTGTCTACTGCTCCGAGGCCGCAACTGCGGGCTTCGCCAAGTCCTCGATGTTGACGTCCTTGAACGTCAGGACACGGACACGCTTCACGAAGCGCGCCTGGCGGTACATGTCCCAGACCCAGGCATCGGTCATGTTGACTTCGAAGAAGACCTCACCGCCGTCCGTCGACCGGACTTGAACATCGACGTTGTTTGTCAGATAGAAGCGGCGCTCGGTTTCGACCACATGTGCGAACAACCCCACAACGTCGCGGTACTCCCGGTAGAGCGCGAGTTCGACCTCAGTTTCGTACCGCTCGAGATCTTCAGTACTCATGCAGCGCCCTCCCGGCTGATCAGTTCCGTGCGCGCACCGGATTCATCGTGACGCACTTGGGCACGCCGAACCGGAGCAAAGGATTGTCGGTGAACGGGTGACGGGCCGAATTCTGCCAAAGCCTCACGGTGCATCGACGTAACGTATCCCTTATGGACTCCAAATCCGTATTGCGGCCACTGCGCGTCTAGCTCCACCATGATTCGGTCACGGGTGACCTTTGCCAACACGCCCGCGGCACTGACGCACCCACACACCTGGTCGCCCTTCCAGACGCCGAGGTTGGGCATCGCCAAACCTGGCACGGCGAAGCCGTCACTGAGTACGTAGTCGACATGGCTATCAAGGCGAGCGAGCGCTCTGCGCATACCTTCGATATTCGCAACGTGGAGGCCAATACGATCGACCTCCTGCGGCGGAACGATCACGGTCGACCAGCTGACCGCGTGGGCCGTCACCTGGTCGTACACACGCTCGCGGGCGGCGGGAGTCAAAAGCTTGGAATCGGCCAGCTCCCCCAGTGCACGCACCGTCCTGGTTGATGTGACATCCAGGATGGCGGCACCCACGACCAGCGGACCCGCGCACGCACCGCGCCCGGCCTCATCCACACCGGCAATCCCGATGAACCCAGATCGCTGCAGCGCCCGCTCGTAACGGAACAGCGAATCTGCTGGTCCCGTTACGCGGCGGCGCGGCACACGCGTGGGCAGGGTCATACGTATCAGTTTTGAGCGGCTGGAGCGGTCGTCTGATTCTGGTTGTTCAACGCCGGGTTGTTGAACGGGATCTCGGGAATCGGCACCGTTCCAAACTGGCTGAAAGGCCAAACCTTGAGGAACACCTTGCCCACCACGTTGTCAACGGGAACCCCACCATCGTTCTTTTCGAGGTGATAACGCGAGTCGGCCGATGAACCACGGTTATCGCCCATCACAAAGATTGAGTCGGCCGGAACAACGATGTCGAATGGCACTTGGTCCGTGCCATTGCCCGGCTTGATGTAGGGCTCAACAAGTCCTACCCCATTGAGGACGATTTGGCCCTTCGCGTCACAGCACATGACGTGATCGCCGGCGATCCCAATTGCGCGCTTGACCAGATCGTCACCAGAACTTGACGGCAGCAATCCGATGAACTCCATAGCCTTTGCAACCGGCCCAACGGTCGTCTTTGTCGGAGGTAGCCACCCGCCGGGATCCTTGAACACGATGACGTCACCGCGGCTGACACCAGAAATTCGGGTGGTGATCTTGGAAGCCAAGATCCGATCGTTGATCAGCAGGGTGTTTTCCATCGAAGCACTCGGGACGTAGAAAGCCTGAATGAAGAAGGTCCTCACGACAACGGAGAGCACCAACGCGCACACCAGAACGATCGCTACCTCACGAACGAACCGCCAGGTTCCGCCCGCATCCTTTTTGGATTCGTCGCTGTTCGCCGTGCCACCGCCCACACTGTCGCTGGAACTCACGTCATCTCCGGTAGGTCGGCGAATCAATCGAACGTCCGGACGATAGCGGCCACACCACTGCCATCGCGCGACCGACTACCCGTTCTTCTGGAACAAACCCACCGCCAGGTGCCCCAAGGTAGGCCCGTGAGTCAGCCGAGTCCGAACGGTGATCACCCATGAGCCAGAGTTTGCCGACAGGCACTCGAACGCTGAACGTGAGACTGCTCGGTACATCTCCTGGGTAGAGATATTGCGATTCATCGAGGGCGACACCATCCACAGTGAGCTTGCCCGACGCATCACAACACGCGATGCGCTCACCCGGCAATCCAACGACTCGCTTGACGAACATCGTCGCCCCAGGTGCTGGTTCGTTGAAAATTCCTTTGCCGTCGAAAACGACAACATCGCCGCGTTCGATCGAGCGGAATCGGTAACTGACCTTTTCTGCAAACACACGTTCGCCTGGAGAAACAGTCATCTGCATCGAGTCCGAAGGGATCGAGAAGATCTGACCAACAAACGCCTTCGTACCGAACGCCCCGATCAATGCACAGGCAAGCAAGATTGCGGCGTCGATACTCAGTCGACGTGGCCGAGAGTGCTTCGCAGACGCCGATTGCGACGCCCGGAGTTCCCGCTCAGATTGTGGGCCCGAACTCGAGGCAGCTCTTTGGGTGGTGGCCATTGCCGGGCAGCCTACCTGGCAAAACGGGTCTTTCCGCGGCACGCGCCACCGGTGTGCCGAGGCCAGCTTTGGGCGATTTCACCCGGTCACTGACATCGGTAGACGACTACTTAACGTTGTCGCGCTTTTCCTTGATCTTGGCGGCCTTACCACGGAGATCACGCAGGTAGTAGAGCTTCGCGCGACGCACATCGCCGCGGCTCACCAGTTCGATCTTCTCGATGATCGGCGAGTGAACTGGGAAGGTTCGCTCAACGCCGCAGCCGAAGCTGACCTTGCGAACCGTGAAGGTCTCACTGACCCCGCCGCCTTGACGTCGGATGACGATTCCGGCAAAGACCTGGACGCGGGACCGGTTACCTTCGACAACCTTCACGTGAACCTTCAGCGAGTCACCGGCGCGGAATTCTGGAACGTCATCGCGCAATGATGCTGAGTTAACTGAATCAAGGGTATGCATGTTTCTCCTGCACGTACGCCCGCCACAGGTCGCCGTTGTGCTGATTGGGTCAAGCTGCCAGTGCTGAACACCTTATTCGCATGACCCCCCGTGGCAGGTCTGTGCGCGGTTTCAGCGTCGGTCAAGTGTGCCACACGGGTAAGTCCTACTGCGAGGACAGGTCAGGCCTGTGCGCCGACGTACGGCGAACCGATTCCTCGGCACGCCATTGCGCGATCGCGCCGTGGTCGCCGGAGAGCAGCACGTCGGGCACAGTCAAACCTCGCCACGACGCGGGTTTGGTGAAGACGCGACCTTCGAGCGCACCCCCGATGCGCCCCGGGGCAAAGCTGTCGTCCACGGCACTCACGACGTTTCCCAACACCCCCGGTACCAAACGAATCGTCGCCTCCGCGATGACCAAAGCTGCCGCCTCACCCCCGGCCAGCACATAGTCGCCGATACTCACCTCGACGACCTTGACGCTTTCACGGTAATAGTCGAAGACCCGCGAATCGATGCCTTCATAGCGACCGCAGGCAATGATCAGCCACTGCGTTTGCGCGAACTCCGCAGCCGTGCTCTGAACGAAGGGCACCCCGCTGGGAGTGGGTACAACCAGTGTCGCGTTGGCGGCCTCTGGATCCGAACCAAGGATGGAATCGATGGCTTCACCCCACGGCTGCGCCTTCATCACCATTCCGGGTCCCCCACCGAAGGGTGTGTCATCAACTGTTCGGTGGCGATCGTGAGTGAACTCGCGCAAGTCGTGGACCCGCAGGTCAACTTGACCGCGTTCAATCGCCTTTCCCACGAGCGAGAGCCGCAGCGGCTCAAGATACTGCGGGAAAATCGAGATGACATCAATACGCATGGCTAGTCCTGCGGGCCGGACGATTCATCGTCGTCCTCAACATCGTCTTCCAACAGACCGGGTGGAGCATCGATGACAACCTTGCCAGCAGCTAGGTCAACCGTGGGAACGATCGCCGAGACGAAGGGGATCAGCCGCTCAGACCCGTCCACCAATTGCACAGCCAGCAAGTCCTGAGCCGGCAGGTGAACGACGTCGTTAACCTGCCCGATGACCGTGCCAGCCGGATCAGTTGCCACTAACCCTTGAAGCTGCCGGTCGAAGAACTCCCCATCTTCACCCGGCAACTCTTTGGGATCGATGTCCGTTTCGAGCAGTGCGTTGCGCAATTCCTCCGCGCCATTGCGGGTTTCGACCCCAACGAAATGGGCGATCAGCCTGCCCGAGTGTTCCTTGGTCGTCTCGATCTGGAGGTTTCCGTTTACCGGGTCCCCCGCATAGAGCACGTTGCCGTCTGAAAAGCGAACTTCGGGAACGTCGGTCAGCGGTTGCACATAGACGTCACCGTGAATGCCATGCGGCTTTCCGATCCGCCCAACGACGACTCGTTCTCCCGAGTCGTTAGCGTCCGTCGACATCCACAAAATCGATGCGCACGGGGCCGCCCTTGCTGAGCGCACCGACGACGGTCCGCAGAGCGGTCGCAGTCCTACCTGCCCGACCAATGACGCGACCCATGTCATCGGGATGAACCCGAACGTCCAACGTTGTTCCGCGGCCGCGACCACGGCGTGTGCTCACGTCGACATCATCAGGATTGGCGACGATGCCCCGCACGAGGTGCTCAAGTGCGTCAACAAGCACTATGCCTCCTCAGTGGCTGGCGTGCTTTCTGCTGCGGCCGGGGCTGGTTCTTCAGCCGCGGCTTCCTCAGCGGCCGGGGCTGGTTCTTCAGCCGCGGCTTCCTCAGCGGCCGGGGCAGCTTCAGCAACCGGTTCCGGCTCAACCTTCTTGGGCTTTGGCGCGGGCTCGTTCTTTGCCTTCTCGCCATCCTCAACAGCTGCCGCGAAGAGCGTCAATTTATCGACCTTCGGCTCGCGAACCTTGAGGGTTCCCTCGGCGCCAGGCTCGCCCTTAAACTTCTGCCAGTCACCAGTGACCTTGAGGATTGCGCGCACGGCGTCGGTTGGCTGCGCGCCCACACCGAGCCAGTACTGCACGCGGTCAGAGTCGACCTTGATGAACGAAGGCTCTTCCTTCGGGTGGTAGAGACCGAGCTCTTCAATCGCCCGACCGTCACGCTTGTTGCGTGCGTCAGCAACAACGATGCGGTACTGGGGATTGCGGATCTTGCCTAGGCGCTTGAGTTTGATTTTGGCGGCCACGAGTTCTTAGTTCTCCTGCGTTTGGTTTGTCTTGGCTCTGCGCAACGCGAGTGGGGTCGCGTGCAAAACCTTGACGGGATCCAGGTTCTACGTGGTGAGAGGGCCACGAGTCCTGGTTCGACCGTCCCATTCTGCCAGAGCCGTCAACCCCTCACGACTCAGCGGGGTCAAATACCAGCGAACAGCAGTTGGTTCAGCCGCTAGCTCTGCTTGTCCGGATCACCGACGAGTTGCTGAAATTCAGGTGGCAGCCCCTCGAGACTCGCCGCTTCGGCCCCGCCTGGCAGTCCGCCGCCGAGCAGTCCGGAACCTGGTGCTGCAGTTGGCGCGCTGGCCGCGGCCGCCTCCTGCGCTGCCCGCTTTGCGGGATTGCCGCTGCGACCCTTCTTGGACTTCTTTGCTTGGTTGATCTGACGGCCTCGCGACTTCTTGCCGACACCCATCCCGGGCATTCCCGGGATTCCGCCGCCCTTACCCATCTGCTTCATCATCTTCTGGGCCTCGGCGAACCGGGTGAGCAAGTTGTTCACTTCACTAACCTGGACGCCTGATCCCTTAGCGATGCGAGCTCGGCGCGAACCGTCGATGATCTTGGAGTGGGTTCGCTCCTGCGGAGTCATCGACTGAATGATGGCCGCAATCCGATCAATGTCGCGATCATCGACCTGCTCAAGCTGCTTCTTGACATCGCCCATTCCCGGCATCATGCCCATGAGCTTCGTCAGCGAACCCATCTTCTTCATGGCCTGCATCTGCTGAAGGAAGTCCTCCAGGGTGAACTCGTCACCTGCCTCGAACTTGCGGGCGATCTCCGCAGCCTGCTTCTCATCGAACGCCTTCTCGGCATGCTCAATAAGGGTCAGCATGTCCCCCATGTCGAGGATCCGCGATGCCATTCGATCGGGATGGAACTGCTCGAAGTCCTCAAGCTTCTCTCCGGTGGAGGCGAACATCACAGGTCGCCCGGTGACTTCTCGCACCGACAAGGCAGCACCACCGCGTGCGTCACCATCGAGCTTGGTGAGAACGACGCCATCAAATCCGACGCCTTCCTCGAACGAGACGGCCGTATTGACTGCGTCCTGACCGATCATCGCGTCGACAACGAAGAGCACTTCATTGGGCTCGACGGCGTCGCGGATTCCGCGCGCCTGGGCCATCAGCTCTTCGTCAATCGCTAGTCGCCCGGCAGTGTCAACGATGACAACGTCGTAGGAATTGTCATTGGCATAGACGAGGCTGTCTCGCGCGACCGATACCGGATCACCCACACCATTGCCGGGCTGGGGAGCGTAGATACCAACACCGGCACGCTGGGCAACCACACTCAATTGATCAACTGCATTGGGGCGCTGCAGGTCCGCAGCAACGAGAAGCGTCCGATGGTCCTGCCCGTCGAGCCATTTCGCGAGCTTGCCTGCCAGTGTCGTCTTACCAGCGCCCTGAAGTCCCACCAGCATGATCACCGTCGGTGGGTGCTTCGCAAATCGCAGCCGCCTGGTCTCGCCACCGAGCACAGTGACGAGTTCATCGTGAACGATCTTCACGACCTGTTGGGCTGGATTCAGCGCCCCACTAACTTCTGAGCTCAGCGCCCGTTCTTTGACGCGGGCGCAGAAACCACGGACGACGGGCAGCGAGACGTCTGCCTCGAGCAGCGCTGTGCGGATTTCCCGCACAGCCGCGTCGACGTCGGCTTCAGAGAGGCGGCCTTTGCCACGTAAATTCTTGAAGGTCGCGGAAAGGCGGTCGGACAGCGCATTAAACACGCCGCAAGGCTACCCGTCCGACCCAGCGAGCGCTTCGAGCACCACGGATCGAACCAGCGTTACCTGTGCCATGTTCAACGGCTCGCCATTTGCGAGCACGTAGAACACGTCGACGACGTCGGAGCCGAGGGTCGCAACTTGGGCGGCTTCGATCGAGATGCTGACCGATGAAATTGCGTGTGCAATCGTGCGCAACAGACCCGGGGCATCCTGTGCTCGCACCTCGATGACAGTCGCTCGGTCCGATGCGTCGGCGACCAATTTGAACTGGGCCGGCGCCGGGCGACGAGTTCCCAATCGCCGGTAGGCAGCGGCACGGGCATGCAGTTTGCCGTCGATGTCCAGCCCACCCGACAACGCCATCCGAATGTCCTCGCGAAGCAGATCCAGCGATGGCGGTTCGCCAAACTCCGGCTGGACCGACCAGACGGTCACTGCCCGCTCGCCCAATGTCTCTGTCCTCGCCGACCTCACTGCGAGACGATTCACGGCTAACGCACCCGCCACCTGCCCGAGTAGACCAAGGCGATCGTCGGCCGCGACCGTCACCCACCAGACTCCCTCGCCGGGCTCAATCAGGACCTGAACTCCCTCGCCAGTCGCCAGTTCGCGCTGGGATTCGGTCAGAGTCGGACGCGGAAGTTCCGGGCGTCCATCAAGAGCCGCCTGCGTTCGCGCAACAAGTTCGCTGACCAAACTCGCCTTCCAGGGACTCCATGCCGCAGGCCCAGTAGCGGCCGCATCTGCGCGAGTGAGGCAGTCGAGGAGCTCGAGAACCGACTGCGTCTTCACCGCTGCGGCAACCGCTGCCGCGGTGGCCGGGTCGGCCAGATCTCGCCTCGTCGCCGTGTCTGGGAGCAGGAGGTGGTACCTCACCATGTCCACAAGTACCGCACTGTCGGAAGCATCAAATCCGAGCCGAGGAGCAAGTTCCGCCACGATTCGGACGCCGACCTCCGTGTGATCACCTGCCTGCCCCTTGCCGATGTCGTGCAGGAGCGCCCCGACTAGCAGCAAGTCCGGTCGTGAGACCTCACGCGTGAGTCCAGACGCATTAACCGCAGTCTCAACCAGGTGGCGGTCCACTGTGAACCGATGGACCGGATTGCGCTGCGGGGCACTGCGCACCACCTTCCACTCGGGAATGAGGCGGCTGATGAGGTCTGCCTGATCAAGCGCCTCCCATACCGGGATCGCCGCACGGCCCGCGCCGAGTAACGAGATCAGCGAATCGCGCGCCGCGACCGGCCAAGGCTCCGGTAACGGCGCACTCTCCGATGCCAACCGCGCAACGGCGTACGGGCTCAGCCTCAAGCCTGCCTGAGCTGCGGCAGCGGCCGCTCGAAGCAGGAGCACCGGATCTCGATCCGGTCTCGCATCCACCGCGAGGACGGCCTCGCCATCTTGGACAACCACACCCTCGGCCAGTGGAGCCCGCTCTGGTCGTGTCGATCGCAGTCGCCTCACCGGATTCAGGGATCGCTTGGTGGACGTAATCCGACCAACGCGGTACCACGCCTCATCGCTGGCGTACGCGATGGCGCGACCCGCGGCCGAAACGCGGCGAAGCAGAACATCCGGATCCGAGTCGTCGAGCAACTCGGCGACTGGCGACTGCTCCTGCAACGTCAACTTGTCCCCGTGGCGACCGGTCACCGTGTGAAGCGCATCCCGGACGTCGAGTAACGCCTCGGCATGCGAATCCAGCGATCGGTGTGGAGAGTCCGCTACCCAGGAGGCCGAGATCGCTCGCAGGATCGTCAGATCCCGAAGACCGCCATACGACTCTTTGAGATCAGGCTCGAGCAGATGTGGCAATTCGCCACTACGTTCCACGCGGTAGTCGACAACTTCGCGCAGTTCCGACAGCCGTCGTGGCGCCAGCCCTCGCCAATCCTGCAACACGGTTGCCCGCAGGGATTCGGTGAGCTCCTCAGCGCCCGCGATAGTGCGGACATCAAGGATTCCCAGAACCACCTTGAGGTCCTGACCAGCAAGGCGGCGAGCTTCGGCAACGGTCCGGACGCTGTGATCGAGGCGCATCCCGCCATCCCAGATCGGATACCAGATCTTGTCGGCAATGCCCGCGACGTCTGCCCTCGGCTCGTGCAACAGCACCAGATCCAAATCACTGGCCGGGGCAAGGTTGCCCTTGCCGTAGCCACCTACCGCCACCAGTGCTGTGCGCTCCGGATCTGCGCCGGCCTGTTCGAAGAGGCCCTGCAGCCAGTCGTCAGTCAGCCCAACCAGCGCTCGCCGCCTGGCGGCGGTCGGCCGCCCTGGTCGACTCAGAAGCTCAGATCGAGCGCTGGGATAGTCCATATCTACAAAGCCTCTTCTCCCCGTTCGCCGGTGCGAACCCGGGTCACCTGATCGACCGGAATGACCCAGACCTTTCCGTCACCGATTTGTCCGGTGCGCGCGGCCGAGACCACTGCGTCAAGGACGGCATCTGCCTGCGCGTCCGAAACCAGAATCTCGACTCGCACCTTCGGCACCAAGTCCACGGTGTACTCGGCTCCGCGGTAGACCTCTGTGTGCCCATGTTGGCGACCGTGGCCGCTGGCTTCCGAGACAGTCAGGCCCTCGACCCCGAGTGCTTCCAACGCGTTCTTCACGTCTTCCAGTTTGAATGGCTTGATGACAGCAGTAACAAGTTTCATGAGTTGCCCTCCGTAGGTGGTGGTGTTGCCAGAGTGCCACTACCGGGACCGCCCGCGTGACCAAACCCGCCGTGTCCGACGCCAGCGAATGCTCCGGCCGATGACCCGGTGAAGTCGTAGGCGCTCTCAGCGTGTTCGGAGATGTCGAGTCCGGCGTATTCGTGTTCTGGCGATGTCCGCAGCCCGACGGTCTTCTCAACGATGAACGCGAGTATCGCCGTGACAATCAGTGCATATGCAAGAGTCGCACCAGAAGCAATCAACTGGCGGCCGAGCAGTCCGGCGCCACCGCCGTAGAACAGCCCGTCAGCGCCAGCAGAATTGACCGATACCGTCGCCAAGAATCCAATGCTGATCATCCCCACCAGGCCACCAACTCCGTGCACACCGACCACATCGAGAGAGTCGTCGTAGCCAAAGCGGTACTTGAGCCCAACGGCCAGCGAACAAATGGCACCACCGGCGGCCCCAACCACGAGCGCTCCCATTGGTGTCACAAATCCACAAGCGGGAGTAATTGCTACAGCTCCGGCGACCGCACCGGAGGCAACACCGAGAGTGGTTGGCTTCCCATCGCGAATCTTCTCAACGAGAATCCATGACAGCGCTGCCGTTGCCGTCGCGACCTGAGTATTCATGAACACCGTCGCGGTGAGTTGGCCTGACGCCAGCGCCGACCCGGCGTTGAACCCGAACCAGCCAAACCAAAGCAGCCCTGCCCCGAGGAGAACGAGCGGCAGCGAATGTGGCCGCATCGGGTCTCGACGCCAACCCATGCGCTTGCCGACCACAAGTGCAAGCGCGAGCGCTGAGGCGCCCGAGTTGATCTCGACTGCAGTTCCGCCAGCAAAGTCCAATGCGTGAAGCCGGTCAGCGATCCAGCCACCGTTGCCCCCGTCGAAGAAGAAGGCCCAGTGAGCGATCGGGAAGTAGACGAACGTGGCCCACAGTCCGATGAAGAAGACCCAGCCGCCGAACTTGACTCGGTCTGCAACAGCCCCTGACAGCAGCGATGCCGTGATAATCGCGAACGTGAGCTGGAAGACGGAGAAGGCGAGCATCGGGATCTGTGAACCTTCGGGGCCGACGACTGCATCTAACGTCCCCTCCAATCCCAGGTAGTTCAATCCGCCGAGAACGCCGCCGCCGACATCAGTGCCGAAGGTGAGCGAGTAGCCGTAAATCACCCAAATCACCGTGATGAGTCCCATACAGAGGAAGCTCATCATGATCATGTTGAGCACGTTCTTTGCTCTGACCATGCCGCCGTAGAACAGCGCCAATGCTGGTGTCATCAGCAACACCAACGCCGCGCTCATCAAGACCCAGGCTGTGTCCCCAGGGCTGACGGTGGCGACTCCAACTAATTGCAGATTCATGAGTTCTCCCGACTCGGTGTTGCACTTACCTCGCGGGAGCCTGCACTGCGATGGTTACGCAGATATGTCCTTTGTTACAGCTGTGTTAACGATTTGCCTAATGTGGGCTGCTTGCCCGCAGCCGAAATGACTCGACTCAGGGCCCACCAGTCGGGAGAAGGTGGGCCCTGAGTCTTGTCACCCGGCGGGACCGCCTGCGCTCACACTGCAGGCGACCCCGCCCTGGTGGCAGATCCGCCCCAGGAGGCGGGACCTGCGTTTTCGCGGTGCGGTCTTAGAGCGCGTCGTGACCGCGCTCCCCGGTCCGGACCCTCGCTACGGAATCGACTGGGATCATCCAGACTTTTCCGTCTCCGATCCGGCCGGTCTGCGCGCTCTTGATAATGACGTCGACAACACTTTCGGCGTCGTCATCATCGACGAGAACTTCGACCCGCACCTTGGGCACCAGATCAACTGTGTACTCAGCCCCCCGGTACACCTCCGTGTGCCCGCGCTGACGGCCGTAGCCGCTGGCTTCTGAGACTGTCAGGCCGTTGATGCCATATGCCTCAAGTGCGTTCTTCACGTCATCCAGCTTGAATGGCTTAATCACTGCGGTTACGAGCTTCATGCTGGTGCACCTTCCTTCTCAGGAGCTGTGACGTTTACTGACGAGCCTGTGCCCTTGGTGAACGAGCCACCGTAAGCCGCGTCATTGAACTCGTAAGCGGTTTCTGCGTGCGTCCGAACATCGACACCGGCTTGTTCGTCCTCAGACGAAATCCGGAAGCCCATGGTCTTCTCGATGCCGAAGGCGATGATCGCCGTGACAACGAAGCTGAACGCCAGGACTGCACCAGCTGCAATTGCTTGCTTGCCGAGCAGCTCCGCGCCGCCGCCGTAGAACAGGCCGAGCTTTGAATCGGCGATGTAGGCGTCGGTGGCGAAGAAGCCGATCAGCAGGGTTCCGACAATGCCACCAACGAGGTGGACACCCACAACATCGAGTGAGTCGTCGTATCCGAGCTTGTACTTCAGGCCCACTGCCATTGCACAGAGGACACCTGCGGCAACGCCGATTGCGATCGCACCAACGATGTTCACAGCGGCACACGCTGGGGTGATCGCAACCAAACCGGCGACTACACCGGAAGCTGCACCCAACGAGGTTGCATGTCCGTCGCGGATCTTCTCAACGAGCAACCACGCGAGCATGGAAGCAGCGGTGGCAACCACCGTGTTGAGGAAGGCCACGGCAGCAGTGCCGTTGGCGGCCAGAGCTGATCCGGCGTTGAATCCGAACCAACCGAACCACAGCAGTCCAGCGCCCAGCATCACGAACGGCAGGTTGTGCGGACGGAACGGCGTCTTGCCGAATCCGATTCGCTTACCGAGGACGAGTGCCAGTGCCAAACCAGCTGCACCTGCGTTGATGTGAACCGCGGTTCCACCTGCAAAGTCAATGGCCCCCAGGGTGTTTGCGATCCAGCCACCGGTAACGCCATCGCTGTCGAACGCGAAGACCCAGTGAGCAACCGGGAAGTAGACGAGTGTCGCCCAGATACCGGCGAACACCATCCATGCCCCGAACTTGGTGCGGTCTGCGATGGCACCAGAGATCAGTGCCACCGTGATGATGGCGAACATTGCCTGGAACATCACGAACACGAAGGTCGGAATCGCGCCAGAAATGGAATCAGCTGTGATTCCTGCGAGACCGAAGTACTCCGTCGGGCTGCCAAGCAGGCCGTACCCGAGGTCGTTCCCAAACGCCATCGAGTAGCCGTAGAGAACCCAGAGGATGGCAACGAGGCCCATCGCTCCAAAGCTCATCATCATCATGTTGAGAACGCTCTTCATGCGGACCATGCCGCCATAGAAGAACGCAAGTCCTGGGGTCATGAGCAGGACCAGTGCTGTCGCAACTAGTACCCACGCGGTATCCCCAGCGCTAATTTCCGGAATCTCCGGCATGTTGTGCTCCTTTCGTTCCCCCTCCGGGATGACAGGAGCAACATTGCGTTGCGGCTGTTACTTGCGATCGCTGTGAGCGTTTCGCGCAGGTGACGTTGTGGCCGAATTCGTTTCGTTTCAGTTGCCTAAACCCGCTATTTGTTACGAATGTGTTTCTCAGGTTGCCGGGAAGGTCCCTATTGGCACGTTGAGGGCGCAGGTTTGCCCGAGAAACGTCCCTCAAGCCATTCGAGCGTGCTCGGCCAGCCCGTAAGGAGCAGCGACGAGTGCACATCGTTGGGATACTCCTCCAGCTTTACCGTCGAGCCCTCCGCACAGAAGGTGCGGTACGCGGCGATATTGACGCCAGGCACGACGACCGTGTCCTTCAGACCTTGTTGCATCAGCACTGGCGCGGCGAACTTCTCGTATACCGGCATGTTCTTGGCGACAATCCCAGCAATATTTGCTGTGATCTGCGGCTTCACAAAGTCCTGATAGGGGCCGGTGAATGGTGCCCGCGTTTCCACGATGCAGTTGGTCTCAGCAGTCTTGAGTGCCTGCACGCCTTTCTCAGTCAGCACATCTGACGGCTTGATCTCATCCGGATAGTTCGCCGACCACGAGACCACCGCATCGGCTAGGTGCGCCGCGAAGTCCGCTGTGCCGTCGGGCCCTGCACCTGGCCCCATCTGCAGGAAGACCTTCATGAGGGGCGCTGGCGGGAACAAACCGGGTGCCTGAGCAACCGTTCCCTTGATCGGCAACTCCGGGGCATAACTTGGCGCCATTTGCGCAGCCGCCAGCGCGTTGTAACCACCCTGAGAGTGTCCAACGATCGCAATTCGATTCGCGTCAATATCGCGGACATCAAGCTTGAGAGCTGCCCGTGCCGCGTTCAGCACATCGGCCCCAGCGCCGTTCTTGACGATGTAGTCCGACTTGCCGGGAGTTCCGAGGTTGCCGTAGTCGGACATGACGACCGCATATCCGGCACGGACCAAGGGTTCGGTATAGAAATACCACCAGAAGTAGCCGTTCGAGCCCAGCCGGAAGGGCTCCTTCGAGATGCCACAGCCAGGTGCGACGCCACTGGTGCCGTGCGCAACCGTGATCAATGGCCGACCATTCGGCGGCGGCACTTGACCGTCCTTGACCGCAAAGAGCGCCGAGACTTCCTTTGCTTCACCGGATGCGGTCTGCGAAACGTAGACCATTCGTTGAACCTTGATCCCCGGCGGCGCACCGGCGACGTCTTCCACGCGGCGCACCGTTCCCGGCAGCGTGTACTCGGCCACCGGCTTGGCGGTGTAGAACGGCGCGTTCTTATCTGCACCAACTGTCGCCAGATCGGGCGAATTCAACAGACTGACTGGGGCTCCACCGGTGGTCGCAATCGGATCAAACCGGGTGACCGCCAGCACGACCGCCAGGACAGCACCGATCGCAAGGATCAACACCAATAGTCGCCGCTTGGCGACGAGAGACAGCCGCATGGAAATGCAAGATGCCACAACGCGGCTTTGCACGCAGCACGGAAGGGACGGGACTAGTCCTTCCAAGCGCAGACAACGGGCAAGGAGGCAGTTGGCTGTGCAACGCTGCCGGAAACGACCAGTAGTTCATCGCCTACAAGTTCATCCGCTACCTCGCCAGCCAAGTAGGAGGGCTCGTGCAGATCGCGCTCATACTTTCCGCAACGTTCATCGTGGTTGCGCTCTGGGGCGTCCTCGGCAAAGCGAGCACCCTGAATAAGCCTGCCGGACTCATCGTGACCGCATTGCCCATCCTCATCGTCAGCTACGGCTACGTGAGTGACTCGGCAATCAATTTCGGGTGGGCGATTGCCTGCACTCTGGCCGCTTACGTCGGGCTGGTAATCGCTGCACTGCTGGGATCACGGCCTACGCGGGAGGCCAGAGTGACCTCCGATGCTGCGGCAACCATCAGCCGGATCTGTGGCATCGCTGTCACGCTCGGGATCGGGGCGATCGGCGTGATGTTCGCCGCAGTGATGATTGCCTACTTCTCGGAGCTGAATACTCGCTGGGTTTCAGTCGGAATCGTCCTGACCGGAACAGCAGTTGCGGTCGGTGGTGCGGGGCGGGCGATCATGGCTCGAATCGCTCTGGGGACCGCGATTGCCGCAGCGATCATGCTGGTGGTGCTCGGCTTCATCGTGGGCGACCCCGGCGGGGTGACAAATCCCGATGTCGTTCTTCCCGGACCGGATTTCTGGCCCGCCGTTGGCTACCTGATCGCCATCATGCTGATCGCGATCGCCTACCCGGCACTGCGCAGAACAGACGTCTCCCGTTCCCGACTCATCACGGCGGCATCAATCGCCGCTGGTATCAGTTTGGTCAGCGTCATCGGGATGTTGATGATCGGTGGCGGTTCGGTCGACATGCCTGCACTCATCCTCATCATCTTCCCGGTGTACACACCTGTTGGCCTGGCAGCCGTGATTTGTGTATTCCTCGGGATCGGTGGAGCAGTCCTCGTTGCACTTTCACTGCGCTGGACGTTCAACGAGCTCGCGTGGTTATTCCCAAGCAAAGTCGAAGAAGAGCTTGCTCAGGACATCCACGAATTCAAGCCATGGTGGGCCGTCCTCAGCGGAGCTGCATTGCTCGCCTTGGCCGTCCTCCAACCATCCCCGGCGATTCTTTGCTCTGTCACCGCCCTGCCAGCGGCGATCAGCCTGCTTGCCATGTTGACGGTTCGCCGCACTGCGGAAGAAACCACCACGGCACCTGCCGAAGAAGTCCCCGCGGACGCTTCAAACTAGGGCGAACTCCTCAAATCCGCCCGTCAATCCACGGATTTTCCGCACGCAGCGCTACGTTCGGCGGAGAAACTGACTCATCGTCGGTTGACGAACGGTGTGGCGATCTTGGAGGCATACGTGGCAGGACTCTCTCGGCGCGCTTTTATTGCGGCTTCGTCTGCTTTGGCTGCGACGCTTGCCGTCCCGCGTGACGCCCTCGCGGCGGTCCTCGCCGCTCCGCTCAAACCGGCAAACGTGCCCACCACTCTGCAGCAGACCATCACGATCGGGGCGCCGACTTACCAGCAGTATCGGACACTGCTCGCAGGTCCAGGCGAGCCCTACCTCCCGCGCTACGACATCACCAAGCAAGTTGCAAATCCGGCTCGCGCCCAATCCCGGCGTTCACTGCTGTATCTCGGTCACTACACCGACATCCATATGATCGACGCGCAATCACCGGCTCGCCTCGATGCAATGAATGGGCAGAGCATGTCGCTGTGGGCAGGGGTGATCCGCCCGCAGGACACCATGCAGATGAACACCCTCGCTGAAATGACTCGCGCCATGAACGCGGCGACGCTGTCACCGCTGACTGGCGCCCCGATGGCCGCCGCAGTGAATACCGGCGACAGCGCTGACCAACACTCCACTCTCGAACTTGACTGGTACATCGGGGTCCTGGACGGCGGATCATTCACCCCCAACTCCGGCAAGGCTGGGGAATATGAGGGTGTTCAAGTCTGGGACAACACCTGGGCATGGCATCCCGAAGATCCGTCAAACGATGACTTCGGCGCCTACGGATTCCCCACGATTCCCGGCCTGCTCAATGCGGCAGTGAGCCAAACGGTGACCTCACCAGGGCTTTCTGTTCCGTGGTACGCGGTCTTCGGTAACCACGACACCTTGCTGAACGGATTCGCGCCAATCGATTCCGGCTTGCGCGCATTGGCAACTGGCGACCGCAAGGCGGACGACTGGCAAGTGTTGGCCGAGGTCTACTTGCGAGGAATGGGCCAAGATGGCAGCGTTTTCAATCGCTTGACGAATGATGTCTGGACGCAGCGGGGACTAGATGCTCGAATGCGCCACGTCACTGCCGACGGACGTCGCAAGCTGTTCGAGCAACTCGAGTTCATGACNNCTTAACCCCCCCCGCCACTCCTGGACCGGTCGGCCACGGATTCACGCAGGACAACATCAACACGGGCCAGACCTACTGGATGGCGGATCTGAACAGTCAGTTCCGAGTCTTTGGCCTCGATACCTGCAACCAGACGGCAGGTGCCGACGGCGCAGTCCCACAAGACCAGTTCAACTGGCTCAAAGCGGGACTTGCGCAGGCCCAGCAAGAGAAGAAGATGGCAATCGTGTTGAGCCATCACAACAGCGTCACGCTTGAGAACGCGGCCGAACCGGTCATCGGCGGCCAGCCGCTGTACCACGCTGAAGAGTTCATCTCGATGCTCAAGGAATTCCCGAACATGGTGGCCTGGGTGAACGGCCACACCCACATCAACACAATCCGCCCCCACGGCAATTCGCAAGGTGGCGGTTTCTGGGAGATCACGTCGGCCTCCTGCGTCGATTACCCACAACAGCAGCAACTCCTCGAGTTCATCGATAACCGGGACGGAACCATGTCGATCTTCGTCACAGTCCTCGACCATGCTGCTCCGGCGAAGTGGTCCAAGAACGACTTCTCACAGGTTGGGCTTGCCTCGTTGAGTCGCGAACTGTCCGCCAACGACTGGATCGAGAATCCTCCGATGCGGATCGGATCACCGCTGGACCGCAACACCGAACTGCTGCTGCCAGCTCCGTTCGATCTCGCGACAATCACTGACGCGCAGTTGGAGGCCGACCAGGTCAAGAGCCGAGCGCGAATCGCCGGCTTCGAACAAAGGCAACCGAAGTGAGAGCGCGCCAGGTTGCCGCAGCAGTAGCAGTGATGGCGGGGGTCGCCACTGCGATGACTGGGTGCTCCCAGGTCGATTCCCTCAAACAGGTCTCTGGCGTTCCGATTAACACCCTGCAAATTGCTGTCGGCACCGTCTTGGTGAACAACAAGGTCCCGATCCTGGTGGCCCCGAATTGCCTCGAGGTCGACAACGACAGTACGAAGTTCGAATGCAAGGGCAAGACCACAACCGGCGAAGAGATCGTGGCAACTGGAACAGCGGGCGCCTCAAATAACTTCACCCTCTCGCCAGGTGGAACGCCCACGCCAGTGCCAAATGGAACGTTGCAGCTTCCAATGGTCGTCAAGGTGGGCGGAAAAGTCATCTACGAAGGCCAAGCCCAAGCAGTCATTGATATGAGTCAAGGAGGTGCCAAGTGACGACCACCGAGTCCACCCCCGAGGCCGTGACGGCGCCCGAGAAGCCGTTGAACTATCGGTTCTCTGTCCTTTTCACTGCATTCGCCCGTTTCTTCCGCGGATTCCTCCTCTTCGTGGTGATCATTCTTGTGAACGCGGCCATTCAGACTGCCCTCGTCGGGTTCTTTGATCCGGTCCCGGGGCTTAGCGCTGTTTTCATCATCACTGTCTTGATCTCGTTCGTGGTGTTGGTAGCCTCTTTCTACTTCTTGAACATCACGGCTTTGACGGTTGCGACCCAGAAGCCGAAGTTCGCGACCGTTTTCAGACGATCGGCCGGACAGTGGGGGCGCTTCGTCCTCTGGTCAGTTGTCATGTACCTGTTGGTCCTACTGGGTTTGATCGTCAATACTTATCTCGGCCTGGCAGTGCTGCTGGTTTTGCCATTCGTCACCCTCGCCGCAGCAGACGATCAACGTAATCCGTTGGCCATCAACTTCCGAGTCATTGGTGGGCGGGCGGTCCGCTACATCGTTACGGCCGTGATCCTCGGGATCATCCTCATCATCAGCAACCTGCTGACATCGGTGAACGGCTTCTTCATCGGCGGGTGGCTCGGAGCGCTCATCACGAGGCTCTACTGGGGACTGCTCGCGTCGTGGTACTTGACAGCGCTTGCGCTGATCTATCGCAGCACCCGGGCAGGAGCTGTGAAGAGCGACTAGTCGGCGATGCCCTCGGACATCGCCTGAAGATCGGTGAGATCGACCTCGACTGGGTTCGCGAATCCGTTCATCAACATCTCGCGCATGGCTTCGGCCGGAACCGGTCGGCCAAAGCGGTAGCCCTGCATCTGATCGCAGCCCATCTTGTGCAGTTCGGCCGCTTGAAGGGCAGACTCCACACCCTCTGCAACCACCACACACCCCAAGTCGTGAGCAACCTTGATCACTGCACTGACAATGGCCGAATCATTCGCATCCTCACCGAGGCCCTCGACAAAAGATCTGTCCACCTTCAGCACATCAGCCGGCAGGTACTTCAGCGTCGTCAGGCTCGAGAATCCAGTTCCGAAGTCGTCGATTCCGACATGAACGCCGTATGTCCGCAACCGCCGCAAGGTAATAAGCGTCGGGCCCGTCGCATCGACGACTGCCCCTTCGGTGATTTCCAGGCATAGTGACTTAGGAGCAAGCCCGCGAGCCATCAGCCGCTCGAACACCATCGGGGCAAACGATGCACGCGCCAGTTGCCGTGGCGAAACATTCACGTTGAGTTG
This sequence comes from Actinomycetota bacterium, assembly GCA_003452655.1. Classification (GTDB taxonomy): domain Bacteria; phylum Actinomycetota; class Actinomycetes; order S36-B12; family UBA10799; genus UBA10799. The sequence continues at coordinate 21,859 of DMNR01000443.1, forward strand.
AACGCCGATGCCTTCTTCGGTCCAGGTCTGCAGTTGGTCCAAGGCAATCTCGAGGACGCGCTCGCCCAACGGTGTGACTAATCCTGACGTCTCGGCGACACCAATGAACGTTGCCGGGTGGACGAGTCCGCCGTCCTCGCGCTGGATCCGCGCCAGCGCCTCAACGCCCACGATTGCACCTTTGACCATATCAACGAT
>DMNR01000429.1 GCA_003452655.1 Actinomycetota bacterium
TGCCGCGAGAATCGTTGCGGCGCTACTTACTAGCGTCCGACAGCACCGCCATCCGAAGCGCTAGTTGATTCGCGCGTATTGCCCACCCTGCCGCAAATGCCAATGCAATCGTCTCGCGACCGAGCTCGCTCGTTTGTCGCTGCGGCGCCTTCGCCAGCAAAGCCTGCGTATCCCGGTCTACGGCCGTAGCCAAACCGGCGACACCCTCTGGTGTGTGGTGAGCGAGTTCCAAGTTCGTAGCCGCCCACAGCTTGATGCGATCTTGCTCGTCGAGCGGAGATGCGTGCCCGGCATCGTCTGCCGCCGCCATTTGGGCAACCGCTCGCGTGAAATCGGTGTTCGCTCGTTCGCTGGCAACGATGAGCTCATCCCGCGATGCCTGACAACCCGCTGGCAGCGGATTCGCCGTCGACATCGACGTTACGACACCGCCGGTGTACATCAGGTGCGCGGAGGTGTTGTTGGCCAACATCCACTCCCAGGCGTCCTCCAGACCAGGACCGCGTTGACTGATCGCGAGATCCAGGGTCTCCACTGCCTGGGCCACCGCGCGTGCGGCATCGCGACGAGTCTGTTCGTTCTGCGCGGCAGCGGCTTCACCGCGAGTCAGTAGTTCAAATGCCGACACCAGGAACGATCCCGCTTGGTCAGCGCCTTCGGCAATCTTTCTGCGGACCATCGCCGCAGCACCATGCGGCCACATGAGTGCGCTGACGATCAGGCTCACGCTGACACCCAGAGCAACGTCGATGACCCGCATCTCACCTGCGGAATAGCTGCCGGGGTGACTAATCGCGATCATTGTTATCAGGAAGACGGTGAATGCGCCCTGCCCGACCGCCAAGGACGTCTTCCCTGGTGTGTACGCCGCCAGGAAGACCGAAATCGGCAACAACACCCAGTAGATGCCGGGACGGTCACCGACCAGCGTGATGATTGCCGCACCAACGATGAACCCACCGAACGTTCCGAGGGCGATCTGCGATCCGCTGCGACGCGTTCCGGAGGCATCGAACTTGAGGGCGGCCATTGCACCGAGCGAGACCCACAGCGCGTAGTCCAACTTCGTCACCCGCACGATCAATACGGTGATGGCAATCGCAGTGGCGGTCCGCAACGCCGTTCGGAACCATGGCGAACTCCAGGACCATTGTCCCGAGATGCGCTGCTTAACGGTCGCGCGATGCTGCAGATCCAGTAAGGGTTTGCCGTCAATCGTGACAGCCGTCTGCGTACCGCCCGCCGGTTCGCGCGAATCATCTTGCACGGCGTGGTGCACGTCGAGTACGACAAGCTCAGCCGTGAGTGAAGCGAGGCGAATATCGAAGCTCGACGCGACGGACGGGTAGACGTTCACCACCTGACTTGCTGCCGCCTGCGATCCAACCCAGTCCGCGAGTTGCTTCTGATGCGCAGCACGCGCAGCGTTGATCACTTCCGCTTGCGGCGCCTGGCCTTCGCCTCGAAGCGCCGCAGCTGCCTGACGCAAGGCCGTCGCGGTGACGTTCGCCAGGCGTTCATCACACTCGCGGACCTCCTGCGGTGCCTGCTGATCGGACCACAACGCCGTGCGCAATCGATTCGCTTCGTCGACCGCAAGCATCAACGAACGCTCACGCGGCGCACCTGAGCCCGGGCGACTCAAGACACCGTCATAGACCGACTGCAGCTTGGCGATCGAGGCATCGAGGGCAGCCATTCCTTCGTCGCTGTAGCCACTGCCCGACCAGCGCTGATCAACCATCGATGCGCTGGCATCCAGCACATCGGCGAGCTTGCTTTTCAGTCGATCCTGCTCGTAGTAGGGCCACAGAAGCGATGCGGCGACGCAGGCCAGCGTGCCTCCGACGAGCCACCCGACGCACTCGGCCGGGAGGTTCGTGACGCCGGTTCCACTCGTTGCGCCGAGCACCCACGGCACGATGACAGCGTTCGTGGAAGCTGCGAAGTAGCCGCGAAGTACCGCGGAATAGGAGATCGCGAAGATTGCCATGAACGTCGCTGGGACGGCCACCCAGACCGACGCCCCTGTCACAGCGCCGGCGATCAGGGCAACCAGTCCGACCAAGACGATCATCACGTTCGCCCTGAGTCGGGCCAATTTCGGCCCGCCCAGATTTGCGAAGACCAAGATGCTGAACAGTGCGAAACTTGAGGGCAATCCGGCCGCGGGCTGCTTAATCACGTCACTGGTGAACCACGACATCAAAGGAACCAGGATCGCAACCCGAGCCGCACGACGCAGGAAGATGTGGGCAGCGTCCCCTCGCTTAGGTTTCGACGCCGTGTGGTCTTGGGTCAAGAGTCTTTGCCTGAACCTTCGGAATCAGTGAGGCCATCCGTGAACCCGACCGATGCATGCGAGCCGTCACAGAAGGGCTTGTTGGCAGACGCGCCGCAGCGGCACAGCGCCTGCCGATTGCGAACCTCATACGCGGCCCCGGACGCACTGACGACCGGGATGTTTCCGGTGACTCGCAGTGGACCACTGAGACCTCCAAGCGACGGATCCTCAATCAACGAGAGGCCTGAGTCCAGTGGCTCTTCAAGACTGTCACCGGTTGCCTTGTCCCATAGCTCCAGCCGACCACCCGGACAATGGCGAACCATTGATTTCGTGAGGTCCTCGTGCTTTTGGCCAGGGATCGACACTTCCCGCCAGACACTCTGTTCCACATCGCAGAACCGCCCGTACGCGCACAGGCTCTCGTTGTCACTGAGCACCATCTTGTCGCCAGCGATCCGCTGGGCACCGTCAGCGATTGGCGCAAACGAGGCCGTCTCTTGAAGGTCAACCCCAGCGGTCTTGTGGGACCCGTCGCAGTAGGGCTTGTCCTGCGACTGCCCACACCTGCAGAGTCGCGCTCGGTCGCGAAGCGGAAATGACGCGCCTTGCTCAAGGTCACGAGATCCACCATCGGCATCGGTGGTAATTGTCTCGATGTTTAGCGGGGGTGCACCTCGAACGATGTATGGACCGTTCTCCTCGATCTCAATTCGGAATCCATCGCCTCCCGTTTCCTTATCAGTCATGGGTTCCTCCCAGCAAAGTCGACGTTTGGTTCGAGAACACTTGTACCGCCAACCCATAGCAGGACGCGCGTTCGCGATCAACGAGTTGCCGCGGTGATTACCGAACACACCTCAATGGGCGTCTACGCCAGGCGAGTGACGGTCCGGGTTGATAGAGGCCGTTCGTCCTTAGTCTGGGCGGATGACTAAGACCCGACGCTTTGAGCACCTCCGCAAGATCATCACTGCGTTGACCGCCGCTCTCGCGGTCGTGGTCGGGACACTGGTATTCCTCCCCACCGCCGCGCAAGCAACACCTTGCGATGGCGGCGGGTCTGTGTGTATTGACAGCGTAAGTCCCAGCACCGGCTCAACGGCTGGTGGCAGTGAGGTGACGATTCGAGGAAATCACTTCAGCGACCACTTGATCAACAGCGTGAAGTTCGGCGGCACGCCTGGGACTGCATTCGCTCGGGTCAGCAATGAAGAGCTAACTGTGAAGACTCCCGCGCATGTTGCAGGCACCGTTGCCATCGAGCTTTTCGAAGGTGAATGGCTGATGCACACGCGCGCAGACGGCTTCACGTTCCAGGCCCCGGCGGCTACTCCGGCCGATGGAAGCGTATCCGTCGGCTTCACCAATGCGAATGTCGGCGAATCTCTCAAGGAAGCAGATCTACGAGACGCGCTGGCCGCTCAGATATCCGCACTCTTAGCTTCGGTCAAGGCAGAGATCGCCGCGCTGACGGTGAAGATCGCCAAGGTTTCAGGCAAGGCACCGAAGGCCAAGTCACTGACGATCGCTCCCCGGGCTGGAGGGAAAGCGGTCTGCAAGCTCTCAAAGAACAAGAAGTCAGTCAAGATGCTGCGCACCGGAACCTGCACGATCAAGGCCCAGCTCAGCATCAAGGCCCGCAAGAAGGCCCCCAAGCACAAAGCCGCAAAGCGGAACGTGAAGCTCGTTGTGACGGTGCGCTAGCCAACGATAGCCACGTCAGCACTTCTGACAGCTGGCAATATCGGCGGCACTGATCAAGGCGTCATCACCGCACGGTTTCGCCTATCGTCTCGCCCGTGGATGACACGCCGAAGTCGCTGGGCTGGGATCTTCGCCGACTGCCGCGAGTGCTGTCGTCGAACCCCGGCAATCTGGATTCGGTGAACCTCGGACCGAACTGGTTTGCCTCTGTCATGGGCACCGGCATCATCGCAAATGCCGCGGCGACGCTGCCGATCATTGGTGACAGCCTTAAAGGATTTGCCCTTGTCGTCTGGGTCATTGCCGCCGCGCTACTGGTCCTGCTCCTCATCGCACAGGTCGCTCAGTGGGTCGCGAAACCATCCATAGCCAAGGGCCACTGGAACGACCCCGTGATGGCGCAGTTCTACGGAGCGCCGCCGATGGCGATGTTGACCGTCGGCACAGGCGCGATGATCGTCGGGCACAACCTGATCGGGAATACGGCGGCCGAATGGTTAGCCTGGATTCTCTGGATCGCCGGTACCGCCACGGGTCTGTTGACCGCAGTGCTGATTCCGTTCCGACTCTTCACGAAGTTTCAAGTTCGCCCCGACGGCGCGTTTGGTGGCTGGCTCATGCCGGTGGTGCCGCCGATGGTGTCTGCGACGGCCGGTGCGTTCCTGCTCCCGACGATCAGCTCGCAGGAGTGGCGCGAGACGATGCTGTTCGCGTGCTACGCCATGTTCGGCATGAGCTTCTTCGCCTCGTTGATCATCATCACGTTGATCTGGAGTCGGCTCGCACACTTTGGGTCGACGGGCTCTGTCCGGGTGCCCACCCTCTGGATTGTGCTCGGACCACTCGGCCAGTCGATCACCGCCGCGGGACTTCTCGGGACCGCCGCACTAACGTCGGTCGCCGCGCCGTTGTCGATCGCGCTTGATGCTGCTGCGGTGATCTACGGCGTTCCGGTTTGGGGATTCGCCGTGATGT
>DMNR01000461.1:0-153 GCA_003452655.1 Actinomycetota bacterium
CTCGATCGCGGTCATCAACGTCCTATTCACTGGCCGCAATCGAGCAGTCGCCTTCGGCCTGTGGGGGGCAGTCTTCGGAGGAGCTGCCGCGCTTGGACCACTCCTCGGCGGCTGGCTTGCACAGGACTTCTCGTGGCGCTGGGCGTTCTACAT
>DMNR01000461.1:217-5719 GCA_003452655.1 Actinomycetota bacterium
GCGCTGGGCGTTCTACATCAACATCCCTATCGCCATCGCCTCAGCGATCGCCGTCATAGCGACGATCCCGGAAACCAAAGTCGCGAACGTGGGCAAGATTGACATCGTCGGCGTGCTGCTATCCGCAATTGGCCTCGGACTAATCGTGTTCGGACTCATTGAGGGCCAGGCGTACGGCTGGTGGACCGCCATCAACGATTTCCAGCTTGGACCGATCAACCTCAATACCGGTGGCATGTCAGTCGTACCGTTCACCTTCCTCCTAGGCGTGGTGCTGCTCGTTCTGCTCGTTGCCTGGGAACTCCCCCGTACCCGCAACGGCAAGAGCACCTTGATCGACATTCCGTTGTTTGGAATCCGCCGCTACGGATTCGGAAACGTCGTCGCCCTCGTCGTCAGCCTCGGCGAGTTCGGCATCCTCTTCGTTCTGCCGTTGTGGCTGCAAAGCGTCGCCGGACTCGACGCACTCACCACAGGTGCACTCATCGCGTTCCTCGCCGTCGGAACGCTGCTCGCCGGTGGTGCCGCTCGCGGAGTGTCGGCTCGGCTCGGGGCGACCCAGGTCGTCCGGCTCGGAATGATCTTGGAGATCATCGGCATCATCGGCATCGGCTGGGGATTCAGCACGACCCGGTCCCCTTGGTGGCTCGTGATTCCGCTGATGATCTATGGCGCTGGCCTCGGCTTCGCCTCCGCGCAGTTGACCAACGTGGTGCTGGCCGACGTACCGATGGAGAAGAGCGGGCAGGCGTCCGCGATGACCTCGACCTTCCGGCAGGTCGGATCGGCACTCGGTGCTGCCGTCCTGGGTGCCGTGCTGTTTACCGGCCTCGGTGATGACCTCGGCAAGAAGCTCGACGACCTTCCACAGGTGTCGACTCAGCAGGCAGAACAGATCGTCAACAGCGTCCAAGGCAGCGCCGGGCAGTCAATTGTGGCCATGGAGAAGAATCCTGCGTTCGCACCGATCGTCACCGACGCCAAGGAGGCCTACACCGACTCCGCGAAGCTCACTGCGCTCGTAGCAGCAATCTTCGTGTTCTTCGGCTTGATGGCGTCCCTCGGTCTGCCGAAGGACTCCGTCGCCGACGACACGTCGGCGGCCGAAGATCTGCCCGTCGCCGATTAGGCATCACCATGGAATCAACTGAGCTCGCCGTGACTACAGGCAATCGGCTCGTGACTGACCTTACAAACGAAATCGCTCGCTTCTGCGCCGACGCTGGCGATGGCTTGGTCAACGTCTTCGTGCCACATGCCACGGCAGGCGTCGCAATCATTGAAACTGGGTCTGGCACTGAACCCGATCTGGAGCTCGCACTTGAGGGTCTGCTGCCGACGAAGGACATCTATCGTCACCGGCACGGGAGCCTCGGGCACGGGCGTGACCACGTCATGCCCGCATTTATCAGTCCGTCAGTTTCGATCCCGGTCATCAACGGCAGGTTGGCGCTGGGCACATGGCAGAGCGTGGTGCTGGTGGACCCCAACGGCGACAACCCTCAGCGACAAGTGCGCATCAGCTTCCTTGCGGGTTGACCCGTCTCAGTGGCCGAGTCTCACCCGGCGACTAGATCGGGAAACTTGTCTCGGTGATCTCCTCGGACAGCTCCCACAGTCGGGCGGCCGTCTTAGGGTCACGTCCGGGGCCAAACACGGAGATGATCTCGGCGCTGCCACGAATCTGGCCGAGTGATCCCGGTCCGACGAACCCACCCGTTCGAACTTTGGTGTCCGTGGCGGCTCGAATTGATGGGTTGGCAGCCGCCTTCGGTGACTGAAAAACGATCTTCCCAAAGCCATCAACGATTGGAACGGCGAATCCCAGACTACGTTCGCGGAGTTGGCGGTTGAATAGGTTCGTAGAGCTCACACCGGGGTGAGCCGCGACAGAGACGAGGGGCACCTTTGCGGCAGTCGCTCGGCGGGCGAGTTCCTGTGAGAACAACAAGGTCGCCTGCTTGGTGTTCTGGTACACCGGGAACGGGTGATACGGCTGCGGGTCGACTAGGTCATCCCGTGTCATGTCCGCTCCGAGTGATCCGCTTCGGGCGGCAAGGCTCGAGAGCGACACCGCACGAGGGGCGGTCGCGGCGGTCAGCAGCGGCCATAGCTGCGCCACGAGCGCGAAGTGACCCAGGTGGTTCGTACCCATCTGAAGCTCAAAGCCTTGTGCAGTTGAACGACGCGGTCCACCCATCACACCCGCGTTGTTCACGAGGATGTCGACCTTGTCGAGATCCGTATTCAGGCTGGTGGCGAACTGTGCAACCGAATCAAGATCGGCCAAGTCCAGGGTTCTCAGTTCAACGTCGCCCGTGGCACCTGCTGAGACCTCGTTAAAGGGCTTCTGTGACCGCGCTTCGTCGCGGCACGCCATGATGACGTCTGCGCCATGACGGGCCAGCGCGAGAGCAGTGTGGAAGCCGACCCCGGAATTAGCGCCCGTCACCACCGCCGTGGTTCCGGTCAAATCTCCGATGTCATTCTCATTCCAACTGCCCATGAGGCAAGTCCAATCCAAGCGGCTTTAGGGTGGGTCTGCGCCAGTCTGGCGTACTCACGCTGTCTAGTCGTCAGGAGCGTCACTCATGCGAGCGATTCAGATCACCGAATTCGGTGGCCCCGAGGTGTTGAACCTCGCTGATGTGCCGGAACCCATCGTCGGCGACGGCCAGTTGTTGATCGAGGTCAGCCGGGCAGGCGTCAACTATGCCGACACACATCAGGCCGAAAACTCCTACCTTTCGGAAACCACGCTGCCGGTGATCCCGGGTGGCGAGGTTGTGGGCACTACCGCAGATGGTCGTCGCGTGGTCGCGTTGCTCGCTAGCGGCGGCTACGCGGAGCGGGCAGTGGCGTCTGCCTACACCACGTACGACGTCCCCGAGTCGATTGATGATGTGTCAGCCCTGGCGATGATCGTTCAGGGCACGACTGCATGGCTGCTCCTTCGCCGATCCACGCACATGTCAGCCGGGGAATCCGTCGTCGTTCATGCCGCTGCCGGTGGAGTCGGTTCGATCGCCGTGCAATTGGCGAAAGCGTGGGGCGCCGGTCGGGTGATCGCAACCGCCAGTTCTCCGGAGAAACGAGAACTAGCCATCAGCCTTGGTGCGGACGTGGCGATCGATTCCCGCGCGGAAGACATGACTGCGGCGATTCGTGAAGCGAACGGCGGAAATCGTGTCGATGTCATTCTCGACATGACGGGCGGGCGAATTACCGATGAGAGCGTCAATGCGCTCGCGCCATTCGGGCGGCTCGGCTTTTACGGTCAGGCAAGCCGCGAGGCACCCAAGCCGATTTCACCAACGAATCTGCTTGTGCACTCAACAACGATTGCGGGGATGTGGTTACCGCACGCATTTCGCCTTCCCGGAAATGTCGTTGGCCAAGCGATGTCGGAACTCTTCGAACTATCAATCGATGACCAACTTCAAGTGGTCGCCGGCGGCGAATACGCCCTTGCCGACGCACGCAAGGCGCACGAGGCCCTGCGGTCGCGTGGCACGACCGGAAAGCTTGTGCTCAACCCATCGCTGTAAGTCTGCGGTCGAGCTTCATTCGCCTGCGGTCGCGTAGGCAACCTCGATGAGGTTGGCGAGCGCTGCCGGATCGACATCTTCCAGCTTCTTGACGTACAGGCAGCCCTTGCCTCGCGAGTAGGTGCCCAAGTCGGCCAGTTGATCGCTGAGCTGATCGAGGTCACAAGTCAGGTACAGCGACAGGCTTGCCTTGCGCGGCGAGAAGCCGACCCTCATCCAGTCAACCTTCTTGCCGTTGGCGTACGTCATCTCAGTCGCCCCGAATCCCACAATTGCTGGCCCCCACATCACTGGTTTCTCACCGGTGATGTCGGCCATCAGCTTGCAGAGCTCCTGTCCGTCTGCCCGACGCTTCGCGTTATCAACTGACGCCAGGAAGGCATCGACACTGCAATCGTTCGCCTTCGTCTTGATCTCCGCCATTTGTGATCCTCTCCTCCCCCAAATAGTTGCCAACAAGTGCCGTGGAGGTCAAGCTGTACAGGTGTTCAGCGATAATCCACTGTTTGAAATGTTCGCCCAACGTTCTCTGATTCGCGTCCGAGGAGGTGGTGTTGAGGTCGGCGAAATCATGACCGCGATTGGCGCCATCGCTGACGGCGGCACCGATGCCTGGGTGAGCACGTTCACAGACCTGGCGGCCAGGGTCTCAACGCAAGGCGAGACCAGTGCTGCGGCAGGGCACCGAGTCAGCGCACGGGACTCATACTTGCGCGCTTCCACCTATTTTGATCTTGCCTACTGGCCAATCTACGGCTCACCCGTGGATCCGCGACTGACCGCGGCCGCAGCGCGTGCCGACGAAGCATTTGCCAAAGCCATGGAGTTGGTCGACCACTATGCGCAATCCATGGAGATCGAGGTCGAGGGGCTTGCGATGCCTGCCTGGTTCCTCGCTCCCGATTCCAGCGGCACTGCTCGCCGAACAATCATTCACACCAACGGATACGACTCGAACGTCCACGAAATGTATTTCGCTCACGCGCTAGCCGCTCTAGATCGCGGTTGGAATGTGGTCTTGTTCGACGGTCCCGGGCAGGGACGCTGCTTGATTCGGGACGGTGCGAGCTTGCGGCCAGATTGGGAGACCGTTGTAGGTCCCGTACTCGATGCGACCGCTGCCCGCGAGGACGTGGCCGAGGACTCAATCGTGCTCGCGGGTTGGAGCTTGGGTGGCTTCCTTGCCCCGCGGGCAGCTGCGACTCACGCCGACCGACTCGCCGCCCTCGTTGCTGATCCGGGCCAATGGGACCAGCGCGACAACGTGGTCGGGATGCTGCCGCTCAGCGACGAAGAAAAGGCCGCTTTCCCCGATGTGGACCTCACCAAGCTCGATCCCATCCAGCAGTGGCTTGACTCGCCTGATGTTGATCCCGTGATGAAGTGGCGCATCGTGCAGCGTGGATTCTGGGTAAACGGTGTGCCGGACTTCGCCAGCTACGCGGTCGAGATGTGCAGATTTGTGGTGTCCGACCGCGCCTCACGGATCACATGCCCAACAGTGGTCACTCGAGCACTTGCCGATCCCTTGGCGAAGAACGCCGACAAGCTGTTCGAGGCGATCGGCTCGTCGAAGAAGGTGCTCATCGAATTCACCGACGACGATGGCGCAGGCGGGCACTGCGAAACGCTGAACCGCTCGCTGTACCACCAGCGGGTTTACGACTGGCTGGACGACGTGGTGCCAGCAAGTCGCTAGGCGCAAGGCCCACCCGCAACGCGGGCGAACGGGTGAGATCAACTGGCCGAAACTAGGCGGGTTGCCTCACCATTACGCCACTGACTCTCGTTGCGGGAACGGAGGCTTCACATGGCTGATTCGTTACAGGTCGTTGATGTCACACCATTGACGCGACCCGTTCGATTTGCCACTCGTGAAGCTCTCTACGCCGCAAGCGCCAGCACCCTCTACCTCTCCGGTGCCTCTGATGCCGTCAGTAGTGTCTTGGCGAAG
>DMNR01000199.1 GCA_003452655.1 Actinomycetota bacterium
CGTGGCGCCGGACGCCCCGCCCACAAACTGCCCCCGCGCGGCCGGAACGGGTTCCTACTCAGAGCAGATTGACATCTCGTCCGTGAAACTCCGGCAGGTGAAACCGGGAGGAACAACACCGGACAACGTTGGATCTAACGGGCTAACCACCGCTGCCAGAACGCGCCCCCCACCTCCAAGATCTACAGTTGTTGCGCAAGCCTCGCCTTCGTCCGCTCGACCGCCGTAGTAGCCATTGATCGGTGTATCCGCCAGCGATGCGGCAATGACAGCATCCTGAAAACTCATCAAAGCCTCGGGGGAATCTGTGCAGTAATAGGCTGGCGCAATCCTGACCTGGTCAAAGCCCGACATCTGCGACGCCAACAAGTCAATGTTGGCAACCCTTTCGTCATCACTTCCAAGCATTTCAGGAACAAAAGAGCGGTACCTTGAGGTGTCAACAAACTGCAGAAGAGCAAGAAGAGCCATGGTCGTCGCCAGCATGGCCCTCCAGTGATCACGCCGAGGCGCGACCCGCTCGGCAAACCACCGATCTAGCCAAACAAGCGAGCCCAAGCTCAAACCGTAGCCGACGATCCAAAAAAACCTGCCGGAAGCACGAAATTGTTGAATAATACCTGAAGCAGAGCGGGGCGCGATCACCAGCATGACGCAGACTCCCGCCCCGAACACAAGAACAGCAAGAGTAGCTGGGCGCAGTACGGCCAATCGCTTGGTTACGAGAACCTCACGGACAAACAAAAGACCCACCAAAATGGCGCCCAGTCCTACGACGAGCAGTATGGAAGTGGGAGGAACTCTACTTCGGTCCTCACCCAGGATAAGGAACGGTTGGCTGTTCCACGTGTGCACCACATGAGTGACCGCAAACAGCGTTACTAATACAAGCGCGACAACGAAAACTTGTCGTTTCAGGATGAATTCGAAGATCGCCCTTATTCTAAGCAGGGTTGCCGCGAACAGGGCCACCACAACTCCGGCCCCCAAGTAGTTAACCCCCTCGAATGAGCCTTGTCGATTTAATAGAAGCCATTCATCGCCGGGCCAGAGGGTGGACCACTGCGGCCAGATCGGACCGAGCAAGTGGACCCCCAACTCGCCATACCCGCCGGGGGGCACAACCCCGCTTTGGAGGTAACCCATCACGACCATGAACAGGAGGGCGACACTACCGAAAGAACCAAGCCACACCAGAACCTGCTTCCAGACAAGCGATCCTTCGAAAAGACACGACCAGATTGCCGCTCCAAACATGAACGAGTTCATGGCGAAAAAGTAGGGGTGCACCGAAAGAGAGAGAATGAGGACGGGTATTCCCCACAATGCAGACTTCATGCTGGGGTTTCGCCAGAGGTTGCCAATAGCAGCCCAAATGAGAAGAATGGTGAATTGACCCAACAGGCCTGGGTGCCAAATGCGGAGGAGCAGGACGGGAGCAGTTACGGCAAACACCGCAAAAGCAAAGGTAGTCCACCTACTTGAAACGGAGAAGACACGAGCACATATGCCAGCCGCTATGCCCTGAGCGAGAAAGCAGCCGTAGTACCAAAGGCCAATCCAGGTCTCTGTGGAAATTCCCAGAAATTTGAACGTCTTCGCGATGATTGCCAACAGCGGAATGCCATCCGTCAACGCTATGTTCGCATGATCTCCCGCCACCGAGGTCAGATTCGACGTTTCCAGCAGAGGGAAATGCCACCCATCATTGACAAAGAACCGCAACCCCGCGAAACTACTACCCGCATCCCCACTGATAGCTCGTGTGAGAGATGTTTCGCCAAACAGCCGAGCTGGGCCAAGAGCCGCTAACCCGACGACTATCCCGACGGCTGCCCCGATGACGACGTCGAGTGTCCAACGGTCAGCTCTGAACTGGGACCACTCGGAGTGCCTTGACATCTTTCGAGGATTAGTCTCTAAATTCATGGCTGGTTTGCTTTTAGACGTCATTGGTTAACCTGGTTTCATCAGCTCTAGATTTCACTTCCGGCGCGGGCTCCACAATTGCAGATACCCATGGGCAGGTGGCCCGAGAAGCGGCCGTGGAATGTTGAGCCACCCTCACATCAGCAAACCGCGAGTTGCCGCTGAGTTCGATGTCGCTGCCAAGTATGTCGATTCCCTGAGGTTACTGGCATGACGCGGGATCATCCTGGACGGACAGCCACCAATGTTCCGTTCGGAAGACTCGAGATGACCTGCCACGCTTCTGGAAGCTCGCTCTCCTTCCCGGAGAAGAGCGCGACGGCGAGGTCTCCCGCCCGGGGGGCGTCAACCCAGAGTGACGGTGGCACGGCCAACTGCAACCCCGAGCCGGTCGAGTCACCCGATTCCGAATCGATATCGTGCCCAGCAGCGACGTTCACACCTGATCGGTTGAGTGCAGCGATAAACCCCATGGCGAACGAGAACTCCTCGTTGGAGACGCCTTCGGGCGACGCTTGCGAAATGACCACTCGTCCGTCTGACCCCGACGAAGTGGCAACCGATGTCTTTACAGCATCAACGGATTCCAGGAAATAGTCAGATCCCTCGTGCTGTGGTTGGAGGGACCTGGTCGTCAAGGAAGCGAAAGCCACGACTCCGGCCAGCGCGACAACCGGGAGCAACCCGCCGATGCTCGAGGACTTGGGGTCTAGTGTTGAAGAATCACGGCGATCGCGCCAGGCTCTCAGGCCCCGAAGCGCAAGATACGAGAGCGAAGACACGCAGATCACCGCTGCCAGACTTTCGATATGAACGGCATAGTAGACTCGAACAGGGCCGCGCCCTAGGCCGAGCATCACAATGGCGGCTGCCCATCCAACGGTTGCGATCCCCAACAGTCGTCTCGCCACCCGTTCGCCCGTAGGCTCATCCCCTTCGCCCACAACGGTCGCCCGACCAGAGCTTCCACCGCGGTGACCCCAGAGCATCAGAATGGCCACCGCCACCGGGGCCAGCAGCCACAACGGGCGACCGTGATCCGTCACCCCCTCATAAACGTTGGAGGCGCCAAGCCAAGCCGGCCGGGGACGGAAGGCTCGCATCCCAGCCTGCAAAGCGTCACCAAGCCCCGTCCTCGGGATCGTGCTATTGCGGCTGAACTGGACGATCCTCCACATGTTCCCGTCGCGCCCTGAGGTGAGCTGCTGAAGCCCAGGGACCATCCACAGGACCACAGCGGTGCCGGCAGCAGTTCCCCACGCTTTCAAGAGGTCAGGTCGAGCCTCTACTCGCCGCCACTGGCCCACTGCCAAGGCAACCAGAATTGCCAGGCAGACGCCAGCGTTGCCGACGTGTGATTGGACGAGAAGTGACGCCACAGCGACGGACACTGCCGACGCCAAGACATCACCATCCCATGCAGCGGCAGCGACGACAACCAGCAGCGGGACGCCCAAAACCCCCACCATGGGGTTCCAAGGGGATGTGACGTAGCCCCATCCGGTCGTGGAAACGAGCAGAATGAAGCACGTTGCAACAACGATTCCTATCCTCCTCCCCCAGCTCCTCCAAGCAACCCAAACTCCCGCACAGACGAATGTGGCCGATAACACGGTAGCCCCAAAGACGTACGCCGAACTGCCGTTAGCTACAAAGCGCGGCCAGTTCATCCACCAGATGTAGAGGGGACCGGGGTGGCGAAAACCATATTGAGAGTAGCTTCCGAGGACCGCCAAGCCGGATCTGACATCCAGGTCTAAAGCCGCCCAATCCCCCATTGGCGACCCGTCATCCCACGAGAGAATCCGTATTGAGGCAACTACAAACGGAAGGAGGACTGATAAACCGACCAAATAGGGTAAGTACCGTCTAACGAAACGACCAACATATCTGGACATTTGACCGATGATTCACACCTCACCCAACGGACGCACTCGCTCTCGCGTACTGCATGACGCTCACAACGTTAACCCACGTGGGGTCCGCCGGTGCGCCGGTGCGCCGACCGACCGGCCGAGCGGTCTCACCCGGGTCTACGAGGTGGGCCAGCAAAGCCGAGGCGCTGAGCGGAATGGACCGAAGCGTCGCCGCGACGAACGCAACCACCTCCATGACTGCTTTTCAGGGACGGGCTATTCCGGCCGTCGAGGTTGCTTGAGAGCTCAGACGTCGCCGGTCCACGATCTCTGGCCAGGCGTCCCGCAACAGTGACTGTCACGCCTACCGACCGTCAGCGGCAGGTGACGCCGTCAGCGACCCGTCGGCGCCCGCCTCAAGGCCCGCGCTCCTCGCCGGTGAAGGCTAGCTCCGCGACCTGACGAACGAGGTGGTTGGCAAGGGCCACCCACCGGTCGCCACGCCGCCCTGTGCGCCCAATAGCCCGCCGAAAGTCCGCCGCCAGAGCATTGGACACGGACCGATCAACCATGCGATCTACGACGGCACACTCGACCTCGGGACGACCGATGACCTCCATTCCCGCCGGCCCAGGCGACTGCGACGCCGGACGACCACATCTTTTACTCGGCGGCGAATTGTCCGAGGGCGTCAACCTGACCTCCGTCACCATCTTCATCGCCGGCTGCGTAGTGGTGTGCGCCGTCGGGCTGGTGCTGATGACGATGACCACCCAGTGG
>DMNR01000206.1 GCA_003452655.1 Actinomycetota bacterium
CCGATTGCGAGCCACCAGATCGCCGTCTCCAGCGACGCCCACATTGCTGCGTAGTCGACCCCAGTGAGCAGTGGAATCAGCGCACTGGCGAACATGAAGACGAGGACCAGCGTCAAGATCCCCTTACGACTAATGCGTCGAAGCTTGACCGGCTCGGGTGGCTCAACCTCAGTGGCCTTTGAGACCTGCTCGCGCAGTGTCTTCAGGAGCTGGACCGAACCTTTGACCGAGCCTCGTTCGCGGGCCGTCAATGCCGGTGGCTGCAGATAACCCAGACACTCAGCAAGTTTGTCGTTCCCTAGCCCGGCCTGTGCCGCCGCGACTGCCCGCTCCGGACCGAGCATCGCTGCCGTAGCGAACAATAGATGGACAACATCCAGGCATGCCTCGGACTGTTTGAAGACAACCGAGCCGTTGCCGAACTCGCCAATTGTGAATCCAGATTCAGTGAGTCGGATCGTTCCCAAGGTCGGTGCTCCGTGCGTGATTCCGGCCTTGTGCATCGTCTTAATCTCGCGCCACAGGTCGACCAGCGCCGCTTGGTCCACGTCGTCTGGAGACTCGATCTCGCTGAGGACCACTCCGGCGCGGGTCGTGACCAGTACCGCGACTTCTTCATTGGCGCTAGCCGCCGCCAAGACGCTTGGTACCGGGACGCCAGCCTTCTCAGCGAGCATCGTCACGAGCGCTTCGTGTTCTACCGATTGGATCCGAGATGCTGTCAGCCGCTCAGAGGTTCCCCGGTACATCACCGTTCGCCAAATTTTTGCCATCAGCTGCGAATCTGTGGCATCGCGCCCATATGCCTTGACCTCGACGGGAACTCCGTCGGTTGTTGTACCAACTAACCGGCGGACACCCCATGACTGATCATGCGCAATCTTCAAATCAGGCACGTCCACACCGATTCCAGCCAGTGCGTCACGGACCGCCGCGGCGTCGGGATACCCCGCGGGCGAACCGAAGAGGAGCAGGACCCCGCTACCGAAAATCATTCCAATGCCAAGTGCGGTGACGGCGCCAGACGGAACACTGAGTGCCAACGCGACGGCGGCGATGCTGATCAAGACGACGACCGTCCAACCGATCCGCCGAACCGGCCGAGCAACGTAAGGCGTTGCGGCAACCAGCACTGCAGTCACCAGCGCCACTCGGACAATAGGAAACTGGGGTCTCGCCGCCCCTTGCAGGAACTCGTTGAAAAACGGTGGCCACAACTCATCGGAGATCGCGACAATGATGATCGTTGTGATAGCTGCGCCCACGCCCGCGATTGCGACGTCGCGTACCGCCTCCCAACGCTTTCGATATAGGAAGGCGACAATGATCGCGAGGGCAAGAATTAGCCCCACGGTGTAGCTCAAAGCCAATAGTGCGACGGCCCACTCAGGCAGCGCGGCGGCAAATTGGGCGAGCGTCTCCTGGAGTGGATCGGATTTCCCAAAGGCGTAAAAGCCCCAGAGGACGAAGACCAATCCGATAACGACCGTGGTGACGTCGGCCGACCGACGAGCGCGCGACTCATCGTCGTCCGCAGTGAGGTACGTGCTGCGTTTGAGCGCAGCGATACCCGGAACGGCCATAGGACAACGTTAGGGGGTGCTGCCTCCTCAAGGCATGACCACATCGGCGCCAAGCAGCTCAAACCTCACACTGTTGGACCGCACCAAGATGACCTTGGCGCCGGAAATCGCTAGCCTGGCGCCACTGAATTCCGTCGCCTGGAGGTTGTTGTGGAAGTTGTTGTCGTCCCGTCCAAGCAAGACGGCAGCGAATTGGTCGCGGGAGCAATTGCCGACCTCCTGAATCGCAAGCCAACCGCAGTGCTTGGCCTGGCAACCGGGAGCACCCCGCTGGGCGTGTACGACGACCTAGTGCGCCGCTACGACGCCGGTGAGGTCTCGTTCGCCGACGCTAAGGGTTTCGCCCTCGACGAGTACGTTGGACTGCCTGCCAACCATCCCGAGTCCTACCGCGCTGTGATCAAACGTGAGATCGCGGAACGCGTGAACTTCGCCCCAGATTCTGTTCATGGACCTGATGGCTGGGCGAGCGACATCCCCGCGGCATGCGCAGCCTACGAAGAGGCGATCATCGCGGCAGGCGGAATCGATCTACAGATCCTGGGAGTCGGCACAGATGGGCACATCGGATTCAACGAACCGATGTCGTCGTTGGCATCGCTGACCCGCATCAAGACTCTGACCGAGCAGACGCGTGAAGATAATGCACGCTTCTTCGATGATGATCTGTCGCAGGTTCCCACTCACGTGTTGACCCAGGGAGTAGGCACAATCTTGCGGGCAGGTCACCTCGTACTTCTCGCCTGGGGCGAAAACAAGGCAGACGCGGTGCGCGACACGGTCGAGGGGCCTGTTACCTCAATGATCCCGTCAACGGCCCTGCAGTTACACCCGCACGCAACCGTCGTAGTTGACGAAGCCGCAGCGTCGAAGCTTGCTAACCGCGATCACTTCAAGTGGACCTATGCCAACAAGCCCGCTTGGCAGGGCCTGTAGGTCGATCCGCGCGATTTTGCGCATAGCTGCACCCCTCACCGATAGCGTGGGTCGCGAACGAGTCGCAATCCGGGGAGCGCAGACATGGATCTTCAACTTGACCGCCGCAACCTGCTCCGACTAGTTGCACTTGGCGGCGCAGTCGCGGGTACCGGCGCACTTACCGCTTGCGCCACAACAGATTCGAAGACCCCGGCGGCGGGTGCGAGCTCCCTGCCGACGTCGACGATCTCTGATGCCGAAGTCGCCCCCCTTCAGCTGTTTTCTTCTTCCACGTTCAATGACGAGGCCCTATTCGCCCTCGGCGGGGCGAGTTCGCAGGTGTCAGAAGTTGGCGAAATCATGCGAATCGCGCAGACCATCAATTCGCGAACGGGTAATCCAGGTGACCCCGGCACCGACGCGTTCGATGCCTACTTCGATGTGTTCGGCGAGTGGGGGGACAACCTTCAGAAGCTCGCCGACCAAGCCGGCACGGCACATCCGATCACTCGCAGCAATCGGCTCATGCGAGCGTCGACGTACTCGACCCAGCAACTGTTCTTCGTGCTCGGAACAAGCAATGGTGGC
>DMNR01000011.1:0-19317 GCA_003452655.1 Actinomycetota bacterium
ACCATGCCCCTCATATTCGGGGAGCTCGGTCCCGAGGGTGAGTCCATCGACTTGTCGGGCCAGCGCAGCGTGAAGAGTGGCCCGATGAATACCGATCGCGGGCGCGCCCACCGCCTCTTCGATCCGGTCGGCATCGGCTGAACTGAGGGCCGACAACGGCGAACCATCTGCACGACGCAGACCGCCAAATTGAAGGTGCGCTCCGACTCCCTCAACCTCATCTGCGCATTTGAGTCTGCGTAACGCGAGCATTGCGTTCGGCTGCAGTGTGAGACCGGCCCCGACCGCCTCAATGAGGGGAGCGCGTTCGATGACTTCGGCGGTCCAGCCTGACCGCTGCAAAGCTATCGCAGCGGTCAGTCCCCCGATACCGGCACCAACGATGATTGCGGAGCGAGCGTTCACCTCGCGACCCCCTCAGAATTGTCCGCTGTCACAGGCCACTCAGCCCCTTCGCGATGAGCAAGGCTCCGATAGCCAAAATGACCACCGCCATCACGATTGCGTTGTGGCGTTCGAGCCAGGACCGAACCTTACCCAGCGGACCCAGAATGTTCTGACCAAAGAATGTGAAGAGTAGGACCGGTAGGGCGACCGTGATCGACGCAATGACAGTGAAGACGAGCACGGCTACCGCCGATTGTCCGAGTCCAGCCTGTTCAGAGCCGACGGTGAGGCCGGCCGCCGCAGCGAGCAGCAATACCTTCGGATTGGCAGCAGACAAGATTAGCCCAAGCCTTACCGCTCCGGCGGGCTCAAGTGAATCAATCGACGCCATCCAGGCGGGTGTCTCACCGGAATCCGACCGAGTGAAGGCTTGACGCAAACCAACAGCGATAAGGACCACACCGAGACCGATCCGCGTCCATGACGCCCAGGTCGGTGGCTCATCGGCAAGTTCAATCAATGCCGCGAGTAGGACGAACAACAACGTCGACCCGAGTACCCCGATGACCCAGCCGGACAAGAAGCTGAACCCTGCCGCCCGCGGTTTCTGAGTGAAGAGCAACAGGATCGCTGGAATGATGGGAAATGGCGAAAGTGCAACCGCCAACGCTAGCGGCACCACTTCCGCAATCAGCTCACCCACGGGGCAAGACTCCCATGCTGACGGTCTACCGCTGCGCGCCAGTCCGCCGCAGCGAAATGAACGCCGAGATAAAGCGCATGAACGCCAGGTCCGAGTTGATGCGATCAAGCTCCACCGATGCCATAACCTCGGAAAGCTCCTGACCAACTACGGCCAATTGCGATCCTGCTCCGTGAGCTCGCAGCCTTGGCAACTGCCGTTCGGGTAATCCCAAGATCGATTCGGTCTCGCGGATCATCTCTTGGCAGATCGCGAATGCTCGGTCGGCGATCGAACCACCCTCACGCTCGCGGTCGAGCCGGGCAAGGGGAAGGGAATTGAGCCACTCCGCCGTGCGTTGCAGTTGCTCGGAGAACTCGACGTCTAGGGTCGTATTACCCCGCGGAATGAGAGACTCCACGGCGAGCTAGAACTCTTCGTCCGGCATGTCGGTTGACAACGGTGCCGGCTTTTCCGCCTTCGACACAGGCCGAGAAATCCGGTGCCGCAACTGTGCCCATCGGCCGCGCGGCCCGCGCTCCTCACCGGAGACACGTCCGCCGGAGACCTCCGTACCACCTGCATCTGCAGCTGACACGGCTGCAACGGACACCGGCAGTAGGGCGTCGCCAAGGCGTTCGTCCGGAACTCGTTCGTCCGGGGGCAACAGGCCGAGGGAGTCCAGCACCGAAGGCAAGATCGCCTGCGCCGCCATCGCGTAACCGCGTGACGAAGGGTGGAACTGGTCATGCGCGAACATCTCGTCCGGGAACTCCGAGAACTCCGGGCCAAGCAGATTGCCAAGCGATACTGACCTTCCGCCTGCCTCTACGACCGCGATCGTCTGAGCGGCGGCGAGCTGCCGTGAGAGTCGGCGGGCGACGGTTCGGAGCGGTTCTCGAATGGGCTTCACTGAGCCAAGATCAGGACATGTTCCGACGACCACCTCAGACCCCGCGTCAACCAGGCGGGCAACAGCTTGGCCTAGATCGCGAACAGCTGTCTGAGGACGAGTCAGATGCGTGACGTCGTTGCCGCCGATCAAGATAACCGCGACATGTGGCTTGAGGATCAGCGCCCGCGTGACTTGCGATTCGAGGTCCGCGCTTCGCGCCCCCACTGTCGAAACATTCACAAACCTGACTGGCCGCTCTGCCGCTTCGACGAGGCCTTGGGCCAGCACTGCACCCAGTGTCTCGAGCGGACCGTCAGCACCCAGGCCCGCGGCACTCGAGTCGCCCAACATCACAAACCGCAGTGAGGTGCCGCGCCGTTTCGGACCGTAATACCCATCCGCGTAGGGCGCGGACTCCTTCCGCAGCCCGAACGTTCGGCGGGCGAGGAAGCCTTCAGCGACCAACAGTCCAGCTGCCGCCGCTCCGAAGCCGACCAGCCCGCCTCCCCCATAGGCGGCCGCAGTCGCGACGCGTCGGGCCGAACCCGCTCTCGTCATCGCACACCCTCCTGTTGGAGCACCTCACCACGCATCCTTGCGACTGAGGAAACCACGAACGGCCTCGCGCGCGCCAGAATTAATGTGCGGTCCATGGGTGAAGGCAACTATGTCGTAATCAAGTTCACCCAAGACGTGGGCGGACTGGCGGTTCAGTTTGTGCGAGGTACAAAAAGCGGACACCGGCCAGGTCATCCGCGATGCCATGTTCCAAATCGCGTCCCCGGTGATCAGTAGGTTCGTCTTCTCGTGCCGCAGCGAGATATGCCCAGGCGAATGCCCGGGGGTGTGATGCACCGTGATTCCACCCGCGACATCGATCAGTTCACCATCAGTTAGCTGCCGACTGACGGAAACCGCTTCGAAACCGCCAAAGGGAACGCGAGCCAATACACGTCCACTGATCATCGATTCGTCGAGGGGTGCAGACGTCCCGGCCTCGACAAATGACGCATCCTCAGAATGAACTTCGACACCGCTGAGGCCGGTGCGCCGAACCATCTCGGCAGCGCCGCCAGCATGATCGTTATGCGCATGGGTGAGCACGATCTTCTGTACGTCACCGGGCACTTTGCCGATCGCCGCGAGTCCGGCGACGATCTTGGGTGGCGCCTTCTTCACGCCACAGTCGACCAGCGTTACTGAACCGTCTTCTTCGACGAACGCAATGGTGTTGATGTAGTCGCCCATAGTGGGGAATCGGAATACCCCGGGAGCCATCTCGATCGCAGCCGACATTGCATTCTCCGATCGATGGGCACTTCACCTCAGATTTGGCGCTAGTTGCGGCCGACCACAATCGCGAGCAGACGCAGGATCTCCAGGTACAACCAGACCAACGTGACCATCAGTCCGAAGGCCATACGCCAAGACTCACGCTCGGGAACTCCGTAGCGCATGCCCTGCTCGATCGCGTCGAAGTCGAGGCACAAGCAGAACGCCGCGAGGATTACGACGAACACGGAGAACACGACCCCGATGATGCCGACTCCGAAGAATCCGAAACCGCCGCCGACGCCGAACAGCGCGGCGATGAAACTGACCACAGCGAAGGCGAGATACGAGATCAACGCCACCATCATGACCTTCTTGAAACGATTGGTGACCTTGATGATTCTCGTGGTGTAAAGGGTGAGCATCACGACGAAGACGACGAACGTTGCGACAACCGCGGTGAGCACCAGGTTCCCGTAACCGTTGGCCTCGCCGTAGGACTGATAGAAGTAGCTGATCCCACCGAGAGCGACACCCTCGACGAGTGAATACAGAAGTACGAATACCGGACTGATTTGTTTCTTAAAGATATTGACCATCGCGAGGCCGAACGCAACAAGTGCGGCACCGATCCAGATGTACGGCATCGAAACTGCGGTGAACCAGCCGAACAACGCACCCACAAAGAGAACCGCGAAGCTAAGCGCGGTCTTCATGATGACGTCGTGAATGGTCATCGGAAGCCCGGTGGCACCGGCCCGGGCTGGGGCGGCGTACATCTGGTTCAGCGCGGCAGAGGAACCGGGCGGGGGTGGCGGCGGAACTGAGCCCGGTGCCGTTGGGCCCTGCCCTGGTTGCTGAGCACCAGCCTGACCTGGCTGAGCATTGACAGCTGCGAAACCGGGCCCGTTGTAATCCTTCGCGTATTGGTCTTCCGCGCGACGAATGATCGGGTTACGCGACGCCATGTCGTGCCTCCTGCTGTTGTGGCCCCAGGACCTAATGGCCTGAGCCGAGGGTGGCGAATTGCCACTTCTGTATACGGTAACCCAATTGTTGCCTAATCCATTCACCCGGATCCACCAGCAAATCTCACGTTTGGCCAAATCTGCAGCGATCGCGGCAGCAACTTGAGTTACCACGCGGTGCCAGATCTACCTTTCAGAGACAGACTTCGCCGCTAACATCACTTTCCGTGGACCCGCAGACCTACGCTCAGAACCTTGAATCTTGGCAAGGGCTGTGGGTCCTTGTCGGCGAGGTGGGAGCGACGCTGTCTGGTCTACTCTTCGTCGCGGTCTCGTTCAACCTGAGAACAATCATGAGCGCGAACCGGCCAGGGCTACGAACCGCCGCCTTTCGAACATTCAGTCAGTTCGTACTGCTCATCGAAATCGCGATCGCATTCCAAATTCCTCAGGAGGATCCCATGACACTCGGGATCTCAATCACGTTGTTTTCGATAGTCGCGCTCGTCACGAACTGGGTTTCGAGCAACGGTGGCAGTACACGCTGGACCAAACAGAACATCGGGCTCGGTTTCGCATCCTTTGCGGCGATGGCGGTCATCGGAGTCATGATTTCCGCAGGCAGCGCTCTCGGATTCGCATTGCTGGTCGCGATGGCGTTTCTGATTTTGATCTCAGCGGTGACTTCAGCGTGGCAGTTGCTCATCGATGTTGGGCAGGATGAAGTCGAGCCGGCGCAGTCGTGACATCAGTGCCCAGGACGGGACTTGAACCCGTACGACCGAAGTCACTCGGGTTTAAGCCGAGCGTGTCTGCCTGTTCCACCACCTGGGCCTTCGCGGTGACGCTAGCAACAACCCTCGTCATTCGCGTCGGGTAGCCGCAACTAGAGGTAATTCTGCCGCGCGTGTATCGCGTGTGCGCCAGCGGCACGATCCAAGAACAGCAGGCCCTCAAGGTGATCGACCTCATGTTGGATCGCCCGTGCCTCGAATGCGTCGGTCGTGATGATCACTGCTGCCCCGGTGCCGGGCACCCTGCCGCTAACGGTGAGGCGCGTGGCGCGCTTTACGTCTCCGGTGAAGTCCGGAACCGAAAGGCACCCCTCCCTCGCCTTCTCATTGCGTGATGCCTGCTCAATGACTGGGTTGACGAGCACAAATCGGCCGTGGTGCGTCCTCGTCTTCGAATGCGCCGAAACGTCGAGGCTGAAGACCCGCTGACCGACACCAATCTGGTTCGCCGCCAACCCGACGCAACCTGGCGCCGCCGCCATCGTTGCGAGCAAATCTGCTGCGAGCGACACGGTGGCCGGATCGCAAGGGTCAACCTCAACGCATCGAGTACTAAGGACCGGATCGGGCGCCTGCACGGCAGTACGCACAAGCCCTTTCGGAAGGTCTAGCGCCAGCTGCGCCAACAACTCTTGGGACATCGAGCCCTACAGGACGTCGTCGTTGTCTGCGACTCGCAAAGTGACCTCGACGCCAAGCTGCGCACTAACGGCAGCGAGCTGCTGCTCGAGAACGGCGACGTCAACCCCGGGCGGGAGGAACACATCGGCGAGCACGACATACAGCGTGCCTGCCAAGCGGGTTGTGAGGTCGGTGATGTTCCCTCCGGCGCCCGCCACGACAGCGGTCACGGCTGAGACAATTCCTGGACGATCCGACCCGTGGACGCTCAACCAGTGTGTTGCCGCCTGCGTGCCGGTGACCTCCGGCGCAAGCTCGATGACGGCGATCTTGAGGTTCGGCTCGGCAAGGGGAGCGAGCGTCGTCTCAACCGTCGCCAGGTCGGCATCTAGGGAAACAAGCAAGGTCCAGGCGAAGTATCCCCGCAGCAGGGTCATCGACGAATCTTCGATATTGCCGCCATGGGTGGCCAGCGCGCCAGTAACGCCCGCAACGATTCCTGGCCGGTCATGACCAACAACGGTCACCGCATAACTATTCACGCTCGGCACACTATTCGACTTCAGATGCATCGGCCAGCGACCAGGCGATGCCGTCGAGGATGTCGTGCTCGCTGGCAAGGACGTCGGAAAGACCAGTGGCTTTCAGTATCCGATCGAGAACCAGCGCACCACCGCCGATGACATCCACCCGGCCCGGATGCATAACGGACAGCGCTGCCCGTTCCGCCCTCGTCATCCGCAGGAGTCGATCAGCGATCTCATCCACCTGCTTGGCCGAGATCCGACTTCCATTGATCGCGATTGCGTCGTACTCCTCAAGATTCAAGGCAAGCGCCGCGACCGTTGTGACGGATCCTGCCAGGCCGACCAAAGTGTGTGCCTGACTGAATTCGACCACCGCGTCCGCAACCGCAATCGCTGCGTCGATATCGGCGGTGGCGGCAGCTATCTGATCCTGGGTAGGCGGGTCGTCGCGCAGACGCCGCTCAGTCATGCGAACGCATCCAACGTCGACGCTGCGTGCGGCGGCGACTCCTTCGGAAACACTGCCGCGCACGAACTCGGTCGAACCGCCACCGATGTCGACGACGAGCGCCGAACCAGAACCAATTTCTTCGCCCAGCGCACGCACCGCTCCGGTGAAGCTAAGTTCTGCCTCTTCGTCTCCGGTGATGACATCTGGCTGCACGCCGAGTCGCTGTTCGACTCCTCGAACGAACTCCGCTCGATTGCTGACGTCCCTACTGGCAGACGTCGCGACAAACCTGATCTTGGTGGCACCACGGCGCCGGATCTCTGCGGCGTAGCGTTCACACGCAGCGAAGGTTCTGCCCAATGCGGCTGCCGAGAATTCACCAGTCGAATCGACCCCCTCGCCAAGGCGGACGGTTTCCATCAGGCGAACGACGTCGACCAGGGTTGATTCGGTCACGTCGACGTCGGCAATCAAGAGCCGGATGGAATTCGTTCCACAGTCAATCGCGGCGACGCGGGTCATTGGTCACCCTCCGGCGGTACGCACGGGCCGGAATGGGGCCAGACGCCTCGGCGCCCGACCTCGGCTAACGCCAGGTCCCCGATGGGGTTCACTCCTGGACCGACTGCGAGCGAATGCCCAACGAGCGCATGCAGGCACTTCACGCGGTCAGGCATCCCACCTGCGGAATAGCCAGCGATCTCATCGACAACCTCGATCGACTCCCGATCCTCGAGGAACTTGTCATGAGCCTCGCGATACAGCTGCGCAAGTTCAGCGTTCTCGGAGAGCTGTTGGGCGTAGTCACGCATGAAACCCTCCGACTCCAGCGTGGACAGCACTGAGTTCAGTCTGCGACAGGTCAGGTAGTAGAACGTCGGGAACGGGGTGCCATCCGGCAGACGTGGCGCGGTCGCAACCACCGCGGGCCAACCGTCGGTGCACCGAGCAGCAATTCGAACGACGCCCCGTGGCTCGCGACCGAGTTGGATGGCGAGCATTTCTCGATCGGCGTCGCCGACGGCCGGTTCCGATGTCACGGTCGAAGATTAGCTGTCCGTGCGTTCAGCAGCCCGCATGCTGCGCCAGAGCCGGTCGTACCAAGGGCCACTGGGACCATCTGTCTGCGGCGCTTGCTGTGCCAGTTTGTTCTCGGTTGATCCAGGATCAATGACCTTGTAGCCGATTTCGCCTGGCAGCATGAAATGAAGGCGTTCACGGGCCTGCCCGCGGACGAAGTCTTCCTTCTGCCACTGATCAACCTGCTGTTGCAGCGCGTCAACCTTGGATTGCTGTTCAGAAATCTTCTGCGAGGCGGAGTTGATCTCGGATCGTTGCGCCAAGTATTCGCGCAGTGGCAATGCCAGCAGGATGACAGCGATCACGCCAATACCGATCAAGATCGCTGTTCGACCCGACACAAAAGAGCGACGCGCACCGTCGGTGCGTTCCGGAGGCATGACCGACCCCGTTGCGGACTCCGATGAGTCCGCCCGAGATCGAGTCAGGCCACGCATGTTCCCTAGGGTCGCTCAGACTCGCAGCCGGGGGAAGGCTGACGCGCCGGCATAGCGTGCCGCATCGTCGAGTTCTTCCTCGATCCGAAGTAATTGGTTGTACTTCGCCACGCGCTCCGAGCGCGCCGGGGCACCGGTCTTGATCTGCCCACAATCAGTGGCGACGGCGAGATCAGCGATCGTCGTGTCCTCAGTCTCGCCAGAACGGTGGCTCATCATCGCGGCATAACCGTTGCGGTGCGCGAGAGTAACCGCGTCCAGTGTTTCCGTCAGGGTCCCAATCTGGTTGACCTTGACCAGCAGTGCATTCGCTGCACCTTGATCAATTCCCTGCTGCAGGCGGGCAGGGTTGGTCACGAACAAATCGTCACCCACGATCTGGACCTTGTCTCCGAGAACGCGAGTGATGTGGCCCCAACCGTCCCAGTCGTTCTCGTCGAGGGGATCTTCGATCGAGACGAGCGGGAAGTCCGCGACCAGTCCTTCGTAGTAGGCGGTCATCCATTCCGCGGACCGAGGCTCGGCTTCGAACGTGTAGGAACCGTCGCTGTAGAACTCAGTCGCGGCGACATCCAGTGCCAGTGCAACATCAGATCCCAGGGTCAGGCCCGTCGTCGCGATAGCTTCAGCGATGAGCTCAAGCGCTGCTCTGTTACTCGGAAGGTTCGGCGCAAATCCGCCTTCGTCGCCGAGGCCGGTCGCGTAGCCCTTGGCTTTCAGTACGGATTTCAAAGCGTGGTAGACCTCAGCACCCCAGCGCACTGATTCACTGAAGGTCGGAGCACCGATGGGCGCAATCATGAATTCCTGGATGTCCACGTCAGAATCGGCGTGTGCGCCGCCGTTGAGAATGTTCATCATCGGGACTGGCAGCACGTGCGCGTTGGGTCCGCCGAGGTACCGGAATGGCGCGAGGTCGGCAGAAAGCGCGGCAGCGCGAGCAACTGCGAGTGACACACCCAGGATCGCGTTCGCCCCGAGGCGGGCCTTGTTCGGTGTTCCGTCCAGGTCGATCATGGCCTGATCGATGAGTCGCTGATCGGTGGCGTCCATGCCGATGATCTCCGGGCAGATCTCGTCCTCGACCGCGATGCACGCCTTAAGGACGCCTTTTCCGCCGTATCGCTCGTCGCCGTCGCGCAGTTCGACCGCTTCGTAGGCACCGGTCGATGCCCCGCTCGGAACTGCAGCACGACCGAGCACACCATCGTCGAGGGCAACTTCCACCTCAACGGTGGGGTTTCCGCGGGAGTCCAAGATCTCTCTGGCAATTACGACGTCGATGCTGGCCACCGGGTCTCCTTCACATCTGTAGTTGACGAGGGTGCCTCCACCCTAGTTGGACGCTAAAAACTGCTCGACGCCTATGCGCTTCCTGTGGTGTTTGTGGTCGGGAGATTGATGTCCTTGCTGTCATCGGTGGCCGGGTTCGACTTACCCAGAGGGCCCTTTGCCATCTCCTTGAGCACGTTCAGCGTGACCTGCTTGGCGAAGGCGGTGGATTCAGCGGGGACCCCCGCGATCTTGCTCGGCCGCGGTAGCGCGCGGACCCAGCCCATGGTCCCAGTCGCGAAGACCCCGGCTCCGCTGTCGGTGGTGTAGTACGTCACTGTCGACCACGTCTTCTTGCCGCGCGACTCAAACTCGCTGAGGGCCGGGATCTGGATTGGCCGAGGAGTCGTCTTGATGTCGTAGTAACGGTCCGTCTCGGGGCCAATGAGCCCTGGGTATTTGGATCCCTCTGTGGCTCCGGTTTCGGCGAATAGAAAGAAGTCTGGGTCTCGAATGGTTAAGGCGCCGGATGCCGGAAACGCGTCATACAACTGCCCGATCACGGTGTTTTCCGGCTTGGGATACGGGGAATCTCGCCACCGCACGGTCGTCTGCGGGGAGTTCTTGACTGGGTCCAATGCGGCCGATTTGTAGCAAGTGACGAGCTTGCCCGCGTCGGCACCCGAATCCGGGATCCGCACCCGCCAATAGCCGCCATTCGCACCAAAGAAAGCGAGGTTCCCTCCGGCATCACGGAGTCGAGCCAAGGCATCTCGGTAGGGAATGGACCAGTATTCGTCGTGCCCACCGGAAATAGCTGCCACAGCGCCGTCGAGGAGATTCGGATTCAGCGTGATGTCGATGTTGGTCATCCACGCCAACGAAATGCCCGCTTCTTCCGCTACTCGCACGAGCGGTATCTCGAAGGCGTAGAGCAGCCCGCGGCCCTTACGGTCGTATGGCCGGTCAAGGCTGACCGCGTAGCTGCGGGCGACCAACTCCCCTGCTTCTCCGCCGTAAAGAGATTTGCCGCCCCACAGGTTGTACGCCTGCCACGTCGTCGCGGACCCGATCATCGCGACTGCACCATCCGCCGATGCCGACCGGATGACCAACGGGATTTCAGTTCTCTTGTTGTTAGCTATCGCATGCAGGAGGTAGAAACCGGGCGGCCACCCAGTGGTATCGATCTCGGCACTAACTGGCCATCCCGCCACCATGGTTCGCGTGCTGCCCATCTCTTTCGGCCCAGAACGCTTTGCGCCGTCGAAAGGTCCGACTTGCGCGATTCGCACTCCCCCGAGGCCGTCATAGTCGCCGATTCTGAACGCCTCAAGGGTCCACTGGTTGGCGGAGGTGGAGACGTGAACGGGAACTCGGTCTCCAGGAAGAGCGCTCGCCTGGGGCGTATATGCCTCTATGAGTGAGCTGGGTGCCCGCTTGGACGCCCTGATGAACCAGTCCTTCGTTCCCTGGCCACCGTTGGCGGGATTTTCCGAGGTCAAGCCAGGATTGCTCGCGACCGGCTCACTGCCACAACCTGTCGCAGCAGCGATGCCGCCGATCGCCAGGGCACCGAGGACTGTTCGCCGAGCAATTTCTGACACCGACGAAGGGTAACTAACTAATCTTCAACTTCGATCACTTGATCGCGAAAGTCGCGGATTGCCTTACGCAGGCAGGCATCGGCATCAAGACCATGCCGTTCACCAGCCGCAACCAACGCGAAGAGCAGTTGCCCGAATTCGTGCTCATTTGCTGTCGTTTCAACTGCACGTTCAGCCTGTGCTGTGCGTTCCGGCGGCGCACATTCAATTTCGACACCGCCACGCTGTGCCCGCCGAATTAGCTTTGCGGCAAGAACCAATGACGGCATCGCCATCGGTACGCCGTCCGTAACCGATGAGCGACCTTTCTCCGCAGCTTTCTTGAGTTGCCAGGCACGTTCTGATTCGGCGGCGTCCCCGATCGTGGCATCACCGAACACGTAGTCGTGACGCGAAATCAGCTTTTCAGTGATGCCGCGCGCCACGTCATCAATGTTCCATGGATTGGTTGCCTCTTCACCGATGCGCGAATGAAAGACAACCTGCAGGAGGAGGTCGCCGAGCTCTTCGCGCATCGCGACATCGTCATTGGTGTCAATCGCCTCAATCGCCTCGTACGTTTCCTCGATGAGGTACTCGACAAGTGACTGGTGGGTTTGTTCGGCATCCCAGGGGCAGCCGCCCGGCGAACGCAGGCGATCCATCACGGCCACCAACTCAAGCAGCGCCTCACCACCGGAACTCGTAGGCAGCGGGTCCGAGTGTTCAGTCATCATGCGATCCTCGCATCACAGCGGCCGCAGGCCGGGACCACCTACTGTGTTGGTTGCACCCCGCCCTGCGTGGTTCCGTCGTTCTGCTGTTGCACGGTGTCAGGCATCAGACTTGAGTTCTCGGTAGGCAGTGGTTCGGAGAGGTCGTTCGGCGGCGCCCCAACTGAGAGGCGCTCGGCGTCCCAGGTACCAAATCGAGGACTGACTCGCGTATCGAGTTCCTTCGACAAGGCGATGACTGCTGCCCCGAGAATCACACCCTGCTCTTGCTGGGACTTCCCCGGTGCGAGCTTTTCAGCTAGCGCCTTCTGAGTGAGGAACGTCTGCGCGAAACCGAACACTTCGCTCTGTGGAACGCCGGACTGCAAGAGTTGTGCGTTCAGAGCTTCTTGTCCACCAACCTGCGCTGCGGTCTCGTTGAGGAACTTGGTGACCTCGCCGTCGGTGACGTCGATGCCGTTGCGGGCAGCAAGTTCGTCGTACAGTTCCGCCCGAACTAGGCGGTCGAGGACTACCTGATTTGCCTTGGCTGATGACCCAATACCAAGTGCAGTTGTCACCACAGTGACCTGGTCACTGAGCTGGGAATCCGTGACCCGGTCGTTGCCGATGACAGCAGCTGACCCTGCCAACTCGGGACCGCAGCCCGCAACTAAGCCACCCGTGATCAGCATGGCTCCAACAACTGCCACCCGCCGCCGATTACGAGGCTTCTTGTTCACCGCGCGATCACTTTCCAAGCCCACGGACTTCGACCTTTCAATTGGGTTCGCGATAGTTGCGAGTCACACTAACGGAGCGGGCCAACCACCGCGACCGCACAAACCCTTTCGGGGCTTGCGAGACTCACTGTTTTCCGTAGCAATCCTCGTACACGCGTTCGATGACTATTCGCCAAGATCACACCTCCTGACCGGCCAGAACCTTGGATTGTGACCAGAGCAACACCCAAAAGTGGGCTTTTTGCGGGTCGTGCGGGTCATCTCACCCAGATCGGTGGTGGTGGGGTCCATAGTTGCGGCTTATCTTGGTAGTTCGGGGGTGGGGAAGTGTTTGGCAATGCGATCAGTGGGGATGCCCCCATGGATGACACGCGCCAGCAGTATCGAGTTGCCTTGGCGAAGCAGCTACGAGTCGGGCTGGAAGAGAACAGGCAGATCGACCTGCGGGACAAGCGACATGAAGTCGTCGTGGCATTCAGCGATGAGTTGATTAGCCCTGTCTGGCATGACCTAGCAGTCAACGATGCCCGGGCAGTTCACCTCTTCGTCGCACCCACGGACTTCGAATCCGGGCAGCTAACAATGGTGTCGCTGGTTGAAGGCAGCCGTGACTTGGATCTTGATGATC
Source organism: Actinomycetota bacterium (assembly GCA_003452655.1). GTDB lineage: Bacteria > Actinomycetota > Actinomycetes > S36-B12 > UBA10799 > UBA10799. Next base: position 13,057 of record DMNR01000011.1, read on the forward strand.
ACTTCCTCGATGCGGACATCACGTTCGGCGAGCTCGTCACGGAACTGCGATCGACGAGTGAGGCCGATTTATTAACTGGCAGCATTCGGCGATACAACGTGATCGACGTGCCGGATTCGGTCTATCACGACGGTCTGGCGTACTCCTTCGGGTTCGCTGAGTTGATCGACGTCTAGTCGATGAAGACGGACTTGATGAGTTCTGTCGCCCAGCTAATGAGTTCCCGATTGATCAACGGCTTCCCGCCAACCTTCGCCGTCGCGGGACGCGGGACGAGTGCAGTCCTGGTAGCGGGTTTGAGCTGTGTTCCCGGGTAGAGCCGGGTGAACCGCATCGTGCGTGAATCTGGGAGTTCCACAGGTGAGAACCGAATTCTGGACCCGGCGACGACGATTTCTGCCAGCCCGGCTTTTCGCGCGAGCATGCGCAGCCGAGCAACTTCGAACAGTGTTTCGACGGGTGCGGGGAACTGGCCGTAGCGATCCTTGAGTTCCGCCATGGCCGCCTCAACGTCTTCTTCTGAGCTGACGGACGCGATGGCTTTGTAGGCTTCAAGACGCAGTCGCTCCTCGGGGACATATGCCTCGGGAATGTGTGCGTCGACGGGAAGCTCCACCAGCACCTCTGTGGGCTCGGTATCGACCTCGCCTTTGACCTCCGCGAGCGCCTCCCCGACCATTCGAACATAAAGGTCGAACCCAACGTCAGCGATATGTCCGGACTGTTCACCGCCGAGCAGGTTTCCGGCGCCGCGAATCTCCAGATCCTTCATGGCAACCGCGATGCCTGACCCGAGATCCGTGTGTTGAGCAATCGTCGCGAGGCGCTCGTGGGCAGTCTCGCTCAGTGTCTTCTCGCCAGGAAAGAAGAAGTAGGCATAGGCACGATCGCGTCCGCGCCCGACACGTCCGCGAAGTTGATGTAGTTGGCTCACGCCGAAAGTGTCGGCTCGGTCCACGATCAAGGTGTTCGCGTTCGTGATGTCCAAGCCACTTTCAACGATCGTCGTGCAAACGAGGACATCGATGCGTCGTTCCCAAAAGTCGTCGATGACCTTTTCGAGAACGTGCTCGCCCATTTGTCCGTGGGCGACGGCAACCCGCGCTTCCGGCACCAACTCGTTGATCTTGCGCGCCGCGCGCTCAATCGATTCCACCCGATTGTGGATGAAGAAGACCTGACCTTCGCGCAATAGTTCTCGTCTGATCGCAGCCGTAATTTGCGAGTTATCGAAAGGTCCGACATAGGTGAGGACTGGCAGGCGCTGTTCAGGCGGCGTGGCAATCGTCGACATCTCGCGAATTCCGGTCACGGCCATCTCAAGGGTCCGCGGAATCGGCGTCGCCGACATCGTCAGCACGTCAACGTTCGCGCGCAGAGCCTTCAGGTGTTCCTTGTGTTCGACACCGAACCGCTGCTCCTCATCGACGATTACCAGCCCGAGGTCCTTAAATCGGGTCTGGGGTGAAAGCAGGCGGTGAGTCGCGATCACAACATCAACAGTTCCGTCCGAGATCCCCTCGAGAACCTGCTTGGACTCTTTGGGCGACTGAAACCTCGACAAAGCCTCGACCCGAATCGGGAAAGGAGCGAATCGGGCGGCAAATGTCTGCTGGTGTTGTCGAACGAGCAACGTGGTCGGGACTAGCACCGCAACCTGTTTGCCGTCTTGAACGGCTTTGAACGCCGCACGAACTGCGATCTCGGTCTTCCCGTAGCCGACGTCACCACACACGATGCGGTCCATCGGAACCGACTTCTCCATGTCGGCTTTGACCTCGTCAATGGTGACGAGTTGGTCTGGGGTTTCGGCGAACGGAAATGCATCTTCCAGTTCGGTCTGCCAGGGCGTGTCCGGGCCAAATGAGTACCCCGGGGAGTTCTGGCGGATCGCGTACAGCCGGACCAGTTCGCCCGCGATCTCACGCACCGCTTTGCGCGCCCGGGTCTTAGCCTTGCTCCAGTCCGTTCCCCCGAGCCGGTGCACGCTGGGAGCTTCACCGCCTACGTAGCGGGTGATCTGATCGAGCTGATCAGTCGGCACATAGAGACGGTCTGGCGGCTGCCCCCGCTTGCTCGCTGCGTACTCGACGACAACGTACTCACGCGTGGCACCGCCAACGGATCGCTGTGCCAGTTCGATGAACTGGCCTACTCCATGCTGCTCATGAACGATGTAGTCGCCGGGCGAAAGCTGCAGCGGGTCGATCGTTCGCTTGCGTCGCGCTGGCATCTTGGTAGGGGCCCGTGAGGCCACCCCCTGACTTCCCAGGAGATCGGTCTCGGTCAACACCAGCAGACCAACGATCGGCGCGTCAACCCCGAACTGCAGCGGGCCGGTCACCACCGTGGCTACCCGCGCGCTCGGCTCGGCATCCAAGGCCCCGACGAGGCGCGCGGGAACGTCGCGGTCTGCGAGCTGTTCGGCCAATCGGGCCGCAGGGCCGTGTCCAGCAGTAATCAGGACAACACGGTCACCCGCTCTGACTCGTTTGCCCACCAGGTTCATTGCCGCGGAGACGTCACCGCGGAATCCGGCGATCGCGGAGATTCCCGAAGGCCCCGCATCCGATTGCACTCCCTCGCCGGGGTCGAACTCATCCATGCCGAATGGCGCGAACGTCCACCACGCCAGGCCGAGATCGGAAGCCTGCTCGCGCATCTGTGTCAACGTCCGGTACGACGCAGCTGAGACATCGAGGGGAGCTTGCCCTCCCGTTGCCGCTGCCTGCCAACCCGCTGCCAGGAATTCAGCGCTCGTCGCAAGCAGATCTTCAGCGCGACGTCGAACGCGTTCCGGTTCGCACACCACTGTGAGCGCGTCATGAGGAAGGAGTTCCAGCAGCGTCGACATTCCCCCGCACAAGACAGGAGCAAGGGATTCCATCCCCTCGACGTGGATACCTTGCGACAGCGGTTCCAAGATGTCGATGAGTTCGGGGTACTGCTCAGCGAGTTCCTTCGCTCGCTGCCTGACCTCGGGAGTCAACAGGACCTCCCGGCACGGCGGCGCCCACAGTCCACGTTCGACCAAATCCAACGATCGCTGATCGGTCACCGAGAACGACCGAACCTCTTCAACTTCGTCACCGAAGAATTCGAGGCGCAGCGGGTGGTCATCGGTCGGGACGAACACGTCGACGATCCCGCCACGCACGGCCAACTCACCACGGCGAGTGACCAGGTCAGTCCGTCCGTAGCCGATCGAAATCAGTTGCTCGACGACCGCCTCGAGGCCCGGGCTTTCACCTGCACGAACGCTGACCGGTTCCAAATCTCCCAGCCCAGTGACGATCGGCTGCAAGAGAGCACGGACACCCGCGACTACGACCTTGATTTCACCCGAACCTGACCATCGATCATCAGGGTGCGACAAGCGACGAAGGACTTGCAGTCGACGCCCGACGGTGTCGTGTGTTGGACTCAGCCGTTCGTGCGGGAGCGTCTCCCACGCCGGAAACTCAACCACCGCATCGGCTGATAGGAATCCGCGCAGCTCACCCGCCAGGTCCTCTGCCTCGCGAGTCGTCGCTGTCACCGCCAGCACCGTGCGGTTGCCGTAGTCAGATTCGGCGAGCAACGCCATGAGCATCGGAGACAGTGCGCGCGGGCCGATCACCTCATGCGCGTCGGCCATACCCTTCGCGCGTTCAATCGCGTCGGCAAGTTGCGGATCCCGCGCAAAGACAGGCAGTAATCCGTTCAACGTCACAAGAAACCAGGCTACTTGAGTACCCCGGGGCGGCCGGCGTCAGCCAATCAGGAACGGGGCCAGGACCGGCAAGCAGACAACCAGATCAGAAACCCATGGTGGGCGATGGTTGAAGGTCACGATGCTGCCGTCGAGGTGGCCCGTCGCCAGTCCGTAATGCTGAGCGACGGCCAACGGGGCAGCCACATCCCACTCATAGAAGCCGGAATCGTGGACGTAGGCATCCGCTCGTCCCGCCAAAAGCTCGCCTACCTTTGCCCCCGCTGAGCCGACATTAACGACCTCAACACCATGTTCCGTCACACCGGCATCAGCCAATTGGGCCGCGAACCTCTCCAGACCAGAACCGGCAAGTGCTGGGGGGCGTGACCGAGATACCACCAGCCGCACCGGACGGTCGCCTTCGAAGCTCGGCAATTCAGCCGGTGAATCTGCCGTCGTGCGGGTGATGCCCTGTGCTGGTAGATCGACAACCCCGACGCGAAGCCCTGAACTGTCTGCCTCGCCGCGTTCCCACAAGGCAATGTGGATTGCGAAGTCAGCGAGTCCACTTCCGAACTCGGCAGTTCCATCAAGGGGGTCAACGATCCACACTCGGTCTGCGTCGGCACGCTCGGGCTGATCAATGCCCTCTTCACTGAGCACTGAGTCGGCCGGGCGATATTCGGCGAGTTCGGCAACGATCAAGTCATGTGCGGCTCGATCGGCATCGTCCTTCAACTGCTTTCGCAGCGCCTTGTCCCCAGGTTCAATCACTCCGAATGAGGTCCGCAGTTGAACCACGAGCTCACCCGCGCGCTGTGCGACTCGCGTCGCAAGCTCAACGTCTGATTCCACGGCTCTCGCCTTCCCACTGCGTCAGTCACCGCCTGAGGTCAGGTGATTTGGCTGACGCTACTCCGAGTGATAGCGATTCTGCGCGGCTGCTAATCCGTCAGTGATGAGCGATTCGACCGCGTCGGCAGCAACTGAGACAACCGTTGGCAGTTCCCGGCGCTCGACTGAGGTGAATGCACGCAACACGTAATCGGCAGGGTCTTGCCGACCGGGCGGCCGATCAATACCCACCCTGACACGCGTGAAGTCGCCTGATCCCATTGCCTTCTTGATCGAGCGAATCCCGTTGTGCCCCCCGTCGCCGCCACCGGCCTTGAGCCGAATGGTTCCGAACGGGATATCCAGCTCATCTTGAACAACGATGATTCGGTCAACGGTGACCTTTGCGTAGTCTGCGGCAGCCTTAACGGGACCGCCCGACTCATTCATGTAGCTGCGAGACCGGAACAGCACGACTCGCTGATCACCCAGCCGAGCATCAGCAGTGTCTGCGTGCGCCCGACTGTGCTTTTTGAGCCCGACGCCAAGCCGACCGGCAAGCTCATCAACAACGAGATAGCCCACGTTGTGCCGAGTTGCGGCGTACTCCTTGCCAGGATTCCCAAGCCCGACGACGAGCCACACAGACAAGAGAATTAGCCCTCGTCGCTCGACTCACCGGAATCGCCGACCTCTGCAGCACCAGCTTCGTCGGCGGCCTCAGAGGCTTCAGCAGCTTCTTCAGCAGCGGCTGCCTGGGCGGCAGCGGCGGCCTGTGCAGCCATCTGCTCACGAACGTTTTCAACGGCCTTGGCGAGCGCCTCATCGGTATCGAGACCCTCGTCGAGCAGTTCTCGCACAGCCATAACCAGCGTGACAGTGTCGAGCTCTTCCTCGGCGGCGAGCTTCTCGGCCTTCGCGACCGCAGCACCAACAACGAGGCGTTCGCGCACTTCCTGTGCGGAAAGAACGATCAAGTCGACGTGCTCAAGGTCTCCGCGAACCGGGTCCTTCTGAACCTGGCGGGGGGCGACGCTAAGTGCGTCTCCACCAACGTTCACTTCGAGGATGACCTGGGCCTTCTTAAGCGCGAGCATCAGTTCGTGACCGGGCAGCGAAACGTGCTGGACCTCGATGTCACCGCCATATACAACAGCTGGAACACGGCCATCGCGGCGAAGCTGGCGGGCCGCACCCTTGCCGAAATCGGAACGTGGGGCAGCGTCAATCTGAACTTTAGACATGTGAGTTTCTTTCTTGTCGTCGATAACGGCGTCACCGATTCGCAAATCCGAACCTGGCGCGCCCTCGCCTAGTGGTCCCCTAAGGGTAACGGTTCACAAGCCGCCATCATCGGGGGCACTCAATTCTCGGACACTGAATTGCCCGCCACCGGCACGCTTCGCCTCGTAGAGCGCCTCGTCTGCTGCGCTCAGGAGATCCTCGGCCTTCCACGTTCCTTCAGCCAGGCAGAGGCCAACGCTCACGGTCGGAACCCGCACCAGGTCGTTAACCCAATAGCCCCCATCAAGGACCGACACCAGCTTCTGAGCGACGTGCTGGCCCCCGTCACGGCCCTTCACTGCGTCGAGTACCACCACAAATTCGTCGCCTCCAAGCCGGGCAACCACGTCACCCGGGCGCACGCTGCTGCTGATCAACGAGGTCGCGGCACACAACACGTCGTCTCCGACCTGGTGACCAAACGAATCGTTGATGGCCTTGAAACCGTC
>DMNR01000011.1:19371-19525 GCA_003452655.1 Actinomycetota bacterium
ATGGCCTTGAAACCGTCCAGATCACAGAACATGACCCCCACGAGCTCGCCGGGATGGGCGCGATCCTCAAGCGCCGAACGGATCGCCCGAATCCCGGTTTCACGATTGAATAGACCAGTCAGCGGGTCTCTGCGCGCCTTTTCCCACGTTTCGT
>DMNR01000083.1:0-4309 GCA_003452655.1 Actinomycetota bacterium
CCCCACAGTGTTGATAGTGAACTCATTGAATACCAGGGCATAGCCATTTCCGGAAATCCGCCCGGCATCAGCTGAGACCACTCCGTCTGGGCCAGAGAGGAATGCCAGGGTGCCACCGGCACCACCGATGCCGATCCCGACGACAATCAAGAATGCGCCAACTATGGCCAATACCGCGCGTTTCATCGTTCCCCTTTGCCCCAACTACTTGTGTGCGCCCACGCTATCCGAGATCAGCTGCAACGGCGGCGAATCCGCTCAGGTGTCGCGGGATCCTTCCGGGTCGGTGTGCAAGATCGGCAAACGCAGTACCGAAGTCGCCCACACTGTATTCGTTGACTGCATTACTGGACTCTGATGGTGAAAACCCATGATTGCCGGCGTACCCGCAGACACATCGTCTGATGCGACGACAACACGAAGGCGGTGGCCCTGTGCAAATCGTCGCGCGGTCGAGACCAACGGGATCCGGTATCGCGTCTTCGCCCCCGGCACGACTGCCAATGGATTGTCCGCGCGCAGGTTCGGTGCTCCAGGTTCACTCGCCTCTTCGTCGACCTCGCGCAGCGCCGCGCGCAGCCAGCCAGCCGTCACGTCAATCGCGGACCCGTCCGTAGCAACATCCTGTAGCGTCACCAACCAGGCTGTATCGGTGGCCGTGATCGATGCGTCGAGTTCCAACTCCGCGTCGCCAACCACATCCAGATCCTCCTTGAGCGGTTCTGATTGCCAGGATAGGAAGGTCGGTAACGGCGATGCCGGAGCGCCCTTGGGCAATGTGAGGCTCGCGGGTAGATATCGATAGCTGCACGAACCGGCGGACTGCCCATCCTTGGCAAGTTGGCCGTCGACGGACAGGAAGTAGTCATCCAATGCTGTCTCTGTGGGCGGCCACTGGGTAGCGCTGCGAAACCGATCTGCCCCGGGCAGCCAGTACCGGATCTCCGGGCCGTCCATGATCCCGGTATCGATCCCCTTGAGCCAGTAATCAAACCAACCCAGCGCCTCAGTGTGCAGACTCTCCCACGGCCAGGTAAGGCCACCAGAACCTAACATCCCGACCCGGACCGGAGCGGTCTTTCGCAATGTCCGCCAGAGCCTGAACGTACTTGGCAGATGCAACGGCACATTCTCCCAGTCGCAGCCCAGATAGGTCGGAATTGTTGAACCCTCGATCAACGCCTCAAGGTTACGTTCCTGCCACCAGTCATCGCGAATCTGGTGATTGACCGTGACGTCACTCAGCAGTTCGCCCCACGGATCCTGCGGGAAGTGCGCCCGCATCACAACACCAAGTGCAGACAATGCCGCTTCCCCGTTGAGGTGCTCGAAGCGCCTGTGCACTGGAGCACTCCGAAGAATCCGAGATGCCGCCTCAACGATGCCGTTACGGAAGAAGCCGTCGCTGCGCTGGGCAAGCGTGGCAACTCCCGATATCCATGCCTGAATGAAGGTCGTGCTGAGGAGTCCGTTATGCCAGGCCGCTTCGAATACGTCGCCGGTTGCTGCAACGGGAAAGATCGCCTTCAAGTGCGTCGGTGCTTCGATGGCACCGGCAAGTTGGGTCATCGCGAAGTAGCTGATACCAATCATGCCGACGTTGCCGTCACACCATTCCTGCGCAGCGGTCCATTCCACGAGGTCAGCGATGTCTTCTCGCTCAGTTTGATCCAGCCACGAGTAGGTGCCGCCGGAACCGCCCGTCCCGCGGTTGTTCGCTATCACGTGGCCGTAGCCTCGCGACACCCAGAAGTCGCTGGCACCGGCCTCGACGAAACCAAGGGGTGCACCTGAGTTTTGAATCTGTCGCGGATAGCACGACACCGCCAGTAGTGCCGGCACCTTCGCGGTCGTCTTTGGACGATAGACGTCAGCCTTCAATTTCGTGCCGTCGCGTGCGGTGACGTCGACGTCAGGAGTGAAGTCCATCGCGTGCACCGGTTGAGACAAGTTGTGCAACGCTCGCCCTGTGGTCTGCGGCCCGTTGAGATGACGGGTGCCAAGTGACGACGGGGCGGGCTCTCGACTCATTGCGTGACTCCCATCAGGCCTGCATTGCACCCGGTCATGATCACAACATCCAACCATTTGTCCGGCCTTCACGCCGACCAACGCGCGTTACCCTGAGCTGTGCAGCAAGACGCGACCGACACCGAGACCGTGGGCGACAAGGCCAACGGGCCCAAACGTTGGCGCCTCTTCGGAGTCATCGGGCTACTGGTTGCCCTTGCGCTGATCGTGGCCTTCGTCGGCGTCTTGATCGCAACCAAGCCGAATGGACAGCCCGAAATGAACCAAGCGCAGCGGTCCCTGACGGTGGCGCAGATGCTCGAGCAACACCCGTTCCTCATCGCCCATCGAGGCGGATCGGCCGACTGGCCGGAGATGAGCGTGACCGCCTACACACAGGCGGTGAGCCTGGGTGTAGATGCTTTGGAAGTCAGCGTTGCGCGCACTCGAGACGGAGTCTTCTTCGGGCTGCACGACCGGACACTGGACCGCACGTCGAAGATCTCCGGACAGGTCGATCCGACGACGCTGGAGTGGGCCGACCTCAAGGCCCGCTACAAGAACAAACTGAACTCCACGGACCCTGCGGGCGAGGACTACACGCCCGTGTCCGACGTGTTCGGCACGTTCGCGGCCAGCCGGGTGATCTTCGTCGATACGAAGTACATCGGTGACCAACAACAGCGCACCGACCTCATCAACTTGATGCTGTCATATGCACCAGCGGACCACTGGGTGTTGAAGGGTTATTACACGGACGCGGCACTCGCTCACCAAGCTCGTCAGGTCGGCATTCAGAGTTGGGGTTATTACTACGCTCGAGACCTCACCAATCTCGAGTCCACGTCCTCGAATTGGGACATGCTCGGCCTCGAGCTAGCAGCGACGCCAGCGCAGTGGAGCCAAGTCACGTCGAAGGGGAAGCCCACAATCGCTTTCTTCATCACCGGCCCTGCCGACCTTGAGCAAGCTGTGACCAAGGGGGCCGACGGAATGATGGTGAGCGGGGTTCGAGCAACTCTCGGGGTACGACGCCCGGTGCAATCGCCCTAGTTGCTATACGGCTTGACTGGTAAGTTCAACCCGCACGTCGTCGAAGCTGGTCTGCCCTCGAATCGGGCTTGAATCCACTGGGTGACAGCCGTGCCACTGAGCGACTGTGCACTCAGATGCGAGGCGCCGTCGAGCCACAACATCGACAGGTCGCTGCCCGCCCGACACCAGCGTTCGGCCAGCACCGCCTGAGTGTTCGGCAGCACCAAGGTGTCACCAGTTCCTTGGACGATGAATGTCGGCATTGTGGATCGCATGGGCGGCGGCGTCTGTTCCTGCGCGATCGTGCGCCATGCAGGATCCTCGAGCGGGTCCTTTGTGAACAGACTCTGACCGAACTCGGCACGGGTGTGACCCTCGAGCGCGGCCTCGACGATGCAATCCTGCGCGAGACTCTCGTAGTTCGCGCGTCCCTGTTCGGTCAGGATTCCGTTGAGAGGCAGGTTCGGATACTTACTTGACCACCCGACGATGAAGTCCGGGCCAATGGACCACTGCGCTGGCTTGTTCCATTGCTGCGCGATGAGTGGTTCAAGCTCAGCTGCGGGTGCGACGGCAGCAGTGCCGACCAACGAGAAATCCGGGAGAATCGCTCCCCCAAGCTCGCCAGTCCACAATGCCGAGTGCCCACCCTGCGAGTGTCCGTAGACGGCCCAGGTCTTGCCTGCTTCGGCGCCCGGGAAACCATGCGCCATGGCGACCGAATATGCAACGTCGTTCGCTTCGTCCTGCCCGACCAGATATCGACCAGTCCCCTGCGTGCCCACGCCGGCATAGTCAGTAGCAGTGATGACCCAACCGTTGTTGATCATCTCTTGCGCGAATCCCATGTCCAGCAGGGTGTCGGCCGAACGGGAAGGTGCGCACGCGTCGCCCATGCCGAGCGTTGGATGCGCCCAGGCGACGATCTTGCGACCATCAGCCGGGGCCTTAGCAGTAGGAACCAGAATCATTGCGCCACTTACCCGCGGGGTTCCCTCGCTGCTGCGGGTCCGGTACACCACACGATACGCAGTGACATTTGTGAGCTTGACCGCCAAAGGCTCCGACCGAACCACTGACCCGGGGACACCAGGAATCTGGTCACTCTCAACGACGTAGAACGGATCCAACTGCTGCTGGTCTTGTGCAACATCGGCCGATTGCACATGAACGAAGGCGGCCACTGAAACCAGCACGACGAGGAACAGCCCACCCGCACCAACCAAGGTGATACGCAGCCCCCGACGCATTCCCAGAGTCTACT
>DMNR01000083.1:4503-8428 GCA_003452655.1 Actinomycetota bacterium
CTAGGTTCGGTGTCCATTCCTCCGTTGTATTGCAGGACGTCAGCGCGGTCAAGATGTGTCACTCAATTGCCCGCATGCGCGTCGATTACTGCACCAAGACAGCGGCTGGTGCGACGTTGCTGGCTTTGCGCCAGCGAAGCTGTAGTACGGCAAATGCGATTAATCCGATCGCACAAGTCAGCAGAACTACGGTCAGACTCTGGACTTGCGTCCACCACCCAGCGATGAGAACGGCGGCCGTGCCGACTGTCGCACCGAGAAGAATGAGGGCAGACAGAATTCGACGCCGCTGGTGACCGGGCGAGAACTCCTGCGCCGCGACATTAAAGACGGAGAGGAGCATCGTGCTGGCGTGGCCGAAGAGAAACGTGAAGGCACCGCCCAAAACAATGAGGAGTGTTCCGCTTGTCGTCGATAGCGACACAACGATGGCGAACAGCCACAGCCCACTGAGGCCGCAGGCAAGAAATGTGCGTGCCGCCAACGGAATGTTGATCCTTGTCGAGACGTAGCCCGAAAGAATGCTTACCGTTCCGCCCGCGAAGTACACGGCACTAAGCCAACCCACGTTCTTGCTGTTTCCCGTCAGTGTCTCGGCGAGCACTGGAAGCAGAGCGACAAAGGGCGAAACGAAGATTCCGTAGCACAGCAGCATGGCGAGAACGAGTCGTTGTGGCCGGCAGTCGCGGACGGCGCGGACAAACACTCTCAACGCCGACTCGTTGTCGTCGCTGTGCGGGATCAATTGCCGACTTGCACCCAGGACTCGTTCGCACGCCAGCCAAAGGATCAACGTGAGTACAGCAACGAGCACCAGAATCACGGGTGTCCTCGTCGCGTAAAGCAAGACAGACAGAACGAGTCCGCCGATCGCGCGAGCCGCCAACTGTGCAGACCGAGCCTGCGTCGTGCCGAGCAACAGTCGATCAGGTGGAACAGCGGCCGCCACGGCTGCGCTCAACGCCACGGACATCAAGACGAACGAAACACTGATCAGTCCAGTAGCCGCCAGGAGGAAGAGGATCGTTGCGTCCGTCGCCCCTGGGCTCACAGCCATCGTCGCCACGCCCAGCAGAGCCAATGCCACTCCGGCCCGGACGATGACGATCAGGTGTTGGTGATCCATCCAGCGGCCCAAGAATGCCGCACCAAGTGCCGCCGTCGCCAAGCTCACTGCGTACTGAACGCCAACCCAGAACGATGAACCGGTGGCGACGAGCGCGATGTAACCCAACCCAGTCGCTATCAACCCGTCGCCGAGCTTCCACACGAAGGTTGTGCCGATGACCGATCGCAATCGCGGCGTAGGCACAGAACTCACTGTTGGACTCTAGTGCCCAACCACGCCGCGGCACCTGCCACGACGAGGTAGGTAGAAAGGTCCAATCACGCGTGCCAGGACCCAGCGTGAAGAACCAAGGACCTCTATTTGCCGAGGTTCGTCAGACCCCGTGCGGTGAGGCGGATCCCACGCCACGGATTAACGGCATAACCCGGAACCGTCTGGGGCGTGACGCCTACCGCCGATAGCCACATTTGATAGGCCGTCGCTGTGACAACACCACCGTGCCAGCGACGCCACACGATCTTGGGATCTCCCAGTGGCGGCGGCGGGGCGATGGTGTCAGTGATTTCAACAACGTTGCCACCCTGGTCGAGTGTGCCCCACGGTGAACGAGTCACGGCTTGACCGACTGTGCTCATGTTGCCGACGTAAATATTCTCCAGTGGCGTGAATGGTGTGTACGCACATTGAGCAGAGCTGAACTGCGATGGACACCAATCAGGAGCGACGCCGGGAACCGCCTCGAATGAGGCGAGGGGCTGGGTGCCGCGATTGGTGACATTGCCATTGCCATCTAGCGTCGTCGCGGACGGTTGCTCACCGGCTGCGCAACCCGACGTATCAACCGGACAGTTCACATAGACGCCGGGGTTGGTGGGGTAATCCCAGTACGAATGCTTGCCGCCGCCTCTCGGATCGAAGTACGCAGCCTTGATCCATTCGTCTTGACTGGAAACGGCGAAACCCTTCTTCGATGTTCTGGTCGCCTTACGTTTACTCATCTTGTACATGCCGGATTCGGTCTGGGTAGAAAGCCGAACGGTGAAGGTTGTCCGGAGCACGCGCCTTCCAGTCGACGTCTTGACCACACGAGACTTCCTCTTGATCAATTGACCATTGTCGAGTGAATTTGCCAGCCGCGCCGCCCGCTTGAAGTCAGCGACGTTGTAGGGCTTGTTCGCCCACTCCGGCGATGCGACGTAGTAGTGCTGACCACGCGGGGCACGCTTGTTGCGGTTGACCGACCCATACTTTGGCCATACCCGTGAGCTTTGCGCCGCGTCCCATAAGTGGTGTTTGTTGTGGCCGTTGGGATCGACCGTATTGAGGAACTTGACCCACTGAGCAACCGTCAGCTCGGTTTCGGCGATCTGGTACTTGTAAGACACCTTGCCTACGCCCATGCAATTCGTCGCGGACGCGGCTTGCACGGCCGGATCCGCATTCTGATCGATGATGGCCCGCACCGAGGGGAATGCCGCGAGGCATTCGGTCTTGCTGGCGTATACGTCGTTCCAGAACGGAATGATCCAGGCATCGCGGTTTCCAGGTTCCAGCACGCTCACGGTGCTGAGGGTTAGTACATTTGCTGAACCCTTCGGCGTGGGATAGATCTCGGTGATTGTGTTCGACAGGAAGTTCGCTGTGTAAAGGAATCCGGCCGCATCGGATGCGATGCCAATGGGACGCCTGCCCGTCGAAGCGATGACCTTTGAGCGCCCCTGGCGACTGATCTTCGAGACGGAGTTCGCCCCGTCGTTCGTCGTGAACACCGAGCCGTAGGGATCGACCACAAGGCCGATCGGTTTCTTTCCGGTCTTTCCGTAGATCGTGGATTTCCCGCTTGGGGTGATCTTGGAGACGTTGTTCGAGACCCAGTTCGCCGTGTAGATGTTGCCGGACCTGTCAATCGCGATCGCCTGCGGCCATGCGCCCGTCTTGCCGAAAGTTGAAGCGGCACCGCCGGGAGTGATCTTCGTGACGGTGTTCGCACCCTCGTTAGCTGTGTAGACATTCCCTTGAGGGTCAAGGGTGATGCCGAGCGGCCGGGAGCCCGTTGCCCCCAGGACAGAAGACGCACCGCCGGGAGTGATCTTGGTCACCGTCGAGTCGGCGTAGTTCGTGGTGTAAACGTTGCCAGCAGAGTCCACCGCAACGTCGATGGGTTTTGCGCCAGTTGATCCCAGCACAGTCGAGGCGCCGCCGGGCGTGATCTTGGTGACGGTGTTGTCTGCAAGGTTGCTGGTGTACACGTTGCCGGACGAGTCGACCGCGATCCCGCGAGGAGTCTTTCCGGTAGCACCCAGCGTCGAAGCCTTGCCTGACGCAGTGACCTTGGTGACGGTGTTTGCTCGCGAGTTAGCGGTGTAGACATTGCCGAGCGCATCCACCGCGATTCCGTCTGGGCCCTTGCCCGTTTTCGCGAATACCTTGGAGCCACTGCGAGTGGTTGGGGCTTGCGCGGGAGGGTCCACAAGTGGCGCGACCGCAGCGGGTGGGTCTGAAGTCGGCGCGCCCACTGCCACCGATCCGTCATTCCCAACCGGTGCTGCCAGAGCAGGAGAGGTCTCGCTGAGCACGCCTCCTGCTACTGCGCAAGACGCGACGATGAGTAGTAAGAAACGGGGCAACCCGATGGATCCTTGAGTCATTGCGGCACTACTCCCCAGATGGATGAACTGCGCGTGACCATAGCGGCTGGTGACCTCTGATTGAGGGTTGGCGGAAAGCACACCGGTCCAGCGCTACCGGGAGTAGTTGATGTTGTGCGCGGCTCGAGTGGCTACAAAGACCCAGCAAAACAAGAACCCCGGCGTGAAGCCGAGGTTTCCGTTTTGTCGGGCTGGCGGGATTCGAACC
>DMNR01000407.1 GCA_003452655.1 Actinomycetota bacterium
CTGGGATCCAAGCAGAGGTTTGAAGTCCTTGCGGTTCAGACCGACATGGGTGAAGACTGCTCGGAGCGAAAGCTTGGAAAGGCCGCTATCCGGCACGCGTTCCATGGGGGTTGTCATGTTCAACGGACCGGTCTTCGACGTCGCAATCGGCATGTTCCTACTGTTCTTCGTCGCCTCACTTCTTGCTTCTGCCGTGGTGGAGGCGATCGGAGGATTCCTCCACCGGCGCCAGAAGCACCTGTGGGATTCACTCGATCTGCTGCTCGGCAACACGTCGATTGCCGACGACGTGGCCGTTCGTCGCATCGTCAACGATGTGTATCAGCAGCCGTTCATCACTGGGCTGGTACGCCCCTCTGACCGCCCAGCGTTCGAACCGGTCAACGACGACGTCCGCAAGGCGAACGATGCGGCTCTGGCCGCCAAGGAAACCAAGAAGCTGCCCCTCCAAGTGAAGACAAGGGCGACCAAGCTCGAGCGGAAGCGCCGTCGCTACGGGCCAACGGCCATCCCCGCCAAAGAGTTCGCCAACGCTCTCTTGGGCGCGCTGCGCCCAGGCGGAACGCTCGACAATGCCCGGTCGGCACTGTCTGCGTTGCAGACAGCGGCGGGCACCGGCACCGAAGTGCCACTCGCCGACGTTGCAGCAGCGCTCGACAACCTCGCGGCGGCAGGCCGAGAGTTGGGTGCGCTGAACCTGCAGGGCGCAATCGACGGTTTGAAGGCGGCGGGGGCCAGCATTCCAATAGCGCAGTACCGCAGCGCGCTGCAGTCAATCAAGACTGAACTCGACCGTCTCACCTCAGGTCCGCTGACACAAGACGAACTACTCGCCGCAGTCGGCGCGCTGCCGGACGACCTTCAGAAGAAGCTGACTTCGGTGCTGGTGTCCGCCGGCAATACGGCTGCAGACATTCGCACCGGCATCGAGGAGTGGTTCGACCGCAACATGGAGGCGGCATCGGGTTGGTATCGCAAGCAGACACGGTGGTTCTTGTTCATCGCAGGATTCGCGATCGCCGGAGTGATGAACATCGACGCCGTACAAGCCGCTACGACTCTCTACCGCGACGAGGACACGCGAGCTGCGGTGTTGGTCGCCGCGGAACAGGTAGGCGACGCGAACTGTCCAGCGACGGCGACCTCTACCACCACGCCCACGTCAACGGCAATCGCCCCAGACTCAGCCTCGCCCGCCGACACCACATCGACGACGGTTGTGATTGATACGGGTTCGCGGGCAACGACGACCACTGTCGCGTCAGACGCCGCAGCGCCAGACCAGATCCCCGACATCGATTGCCTGCGCGAGGTGGTCGGCGACTCGATACCGCTTCCGATCGGATGGGGTGACGACAACACCCCGGGGGGTCTACCGTTAAGGGTCGTCGGATGGTTCCTGGTCGCAATCGCCGTCACCATGGGCGCACCATTCTGGTTTGATCTGTTGCGGCGAGCGCTCAACATCCGTCGGGATCAGAAGGCGCCGGCGTGAGCCAGACCCCAGCGGTCCGTGAGTTGCGGATTGCACCGGTGATGACGGGTGGAACCAGTCTTGCCGTGTGGATGGGCGGAGTTACCGCAGAGCTGTACTCCCTACTCCGGCACAGCGAAGCGCAGAACTCCGAAGTCGGCATTCTCTACGGAAAGCTGCTCGACGTCACACGTACCAGGCCAGTGGTGGACGTGATCACCGGCACCAGTGCGGGTGGTCTGAACGGTTGCCTCTTGGCGCTCGCAGTCTGCCTCGACGTGCCCAATTCAGACTTCGAACGCATTCGGGACACATGGATGGACACCGCCGACCTGAAGGACCTTCTGCGCGGCTCCGACGAGCGCAACCCACAATCGCTCCTGAATGGCGACGGTCGCTTTCTCGCAGCGATGCAGAAACTGCTGGGTGATTGGACGGCTGGGCGGGATTGGGAGCACGGGAAGACTGAAGATGTCGACCTCGTCACCACCTACACGTGCGTACGGCCGGTGCCCCAGGGCCGAGTCGACGACTTCGACGAGGACCTCAACGAAGTCGTCTACGCCGGCACGCTCAACTTCACCGAGGAGCACTTCAAGGACCGGGCGATCCTGCAGAAGCTAGCCATCGCCGCGCGCACATCGTCCAGCATTCCAGGCGTGTTCGAACCGAGCTTTCTTCCGAGCAACCTCGAAGACGCCGTGAAGAGCGGTCGCCCCGACTTCTCACCGCACCAGCCGCCGCATGCTCGCGGTTCCAGCAGATGGGCCGTCGACGGTGGGCTGGTGGTGAACTTGCCGCTCAGCGAAGCGCTCGATCGCATCTTCAATCGGTCAGCCGACTCGCAGGTGCGAAGAGTGGCGCTGTACGTGTGCCCCACCCCTAGTGAGGGCCCCTTGGGCAACCTCGACAAGCGCGATACCTATGAATCGCCCCCGCCAATCGTGAAGAGCCTCGCGGCCGTGGTCGCCAGCCCGAGAGCCGAGGGCATCGCCGGCGACGTGGACACCATTCGCCAGCACGGCGACGCTGTGGTTCGCCAGCGAGCCATGCGAAGAAGCATGGGCAGTTTCATTGGGGCGTTGAATTCCGACCTCCTGCTTCCAGGGTCACAGGGTGCGACAAGCATGTTTGACGTCTTCCGAGATCGCCGTACCGATGCTTCGGTCGGCCACCTTCTGGGCCGCCTCAGACTTCAGCGAGGACGACCAGACCCGACCGATAGCGAGCTGCGCGAACGGCTTCGTCAGTACCGTTGGAACCTGATGGCTCCCGGCATCGGCTCGTTGGGCGGCGGCGGAAGGTCGTGGGGATGGGGTATCGCCCCTGTCGAGGAGGCGGGTTCGACTGCTCTCGGTCTCATCAACCGAGCCCTTGACTTGGCGGCCTATCAGCGCGGGCTCAACGAGACGGAGGTCGCGAAGCACGCCGCCTGGATGAGCAAACTGCTGGCGATGAAGCTCGAGGTGCATTCTCAACTGACAGACGTGAAGAAGATTCGCAAACTCGACGAGATCTACTGGGTCGACGTGCTCTCACGGCCACTACCAGGAGGCGTCGATCCATACGCGCAGTGGCCCTTCGCGGCTCCAGGTGGCATTGACGAGGCACTGGCGGAGGC
>DMNR01000453.1:0-2768 GCA_003452655.1 Actinomycetota bacterium
GGTGAGCCCGTCGAAGTCGTAGCGAGAGAAGAGCACCCACTCGCGCTCGCGCAGGTACGCGGTGACGGCAGCGAGCGCGTTGTCGCAGATGTGAGCAACGGTGCCGATCGCCCTACGACCGGCCCATTGACAGTCTCTACTGACCGAGCAGCCGGGCCTTTGCTGCAGCGAACTCGTCGTCCGTCAGCAATCCGGATGTACGCATCTCCGCTAGCTTTGCGAGCTGGTCCGCAACGTCGGCCCCGGCGCGCTCGGCAGCAACTGGCGCCGGCTGGGGCGTCGGTGATGCTGCGGCGGGAAGGCTCTGGGAGGGGTGACGGCCGAGCATCAGGTCCGTGAGCAACGTCTTGACCTTCTCCGCCTCTTCGCGGCTGCACCGGAAATCGATGGTGTTGCCCGAGCACACGACCTTGACCTTTTGGCGCAGGCCGTCGCGCTCGACAACGACGCTAGAGATCGACTTCACCGGAATCATCTCGCTGTCGCCTGACCGTCGCACCCCAGTCTTCGCGAGCGAGATCCCCATCGTCATGGCGCCGAGCGCCAGCTTGGAGCCAGCACCCATCCGCCCCTGGCGACCCCACTCGATGCGATCCGCGTAGATCGCCACCTCCGCGTTCTTCCCTTCAATGTGGCTGTTGAACGTCATCAGTGGTTTGTCGATGTTCGACACGATTTCCTCCAACGAGGGTATGGGTGGGTTCGACACGACGATACTGGCGATCAGATGTCCTGTAGCCGCCGGCGCGACGGCCTACGCGCCGATGAGCGCTATCCGGTTGATGATGATCATCATCGTGTCGACGAACAGGACTCGGTCCTCGAGCGTGAATGAGAGATCCACTCCTTCGCTACCGGGGTGCGGAGTCTCGGTGGTGCCGAGGCCGCACTTGGCAATCATCTGTAGGGCTGCGGCTTCGTCCGCAGCGTTTCCCGCGTGGGCCCATGCCGTGCATGCGGCGACCACGATCACGGTGAGCATTTGGAAGTCGTCGAGGTCGAGGTCCCCCTCATAGGCCATGACGCTGCGGCAGACCTCGATCATCTCCGGATCGATGGATCGGTAATCGTGGTCAGACATGGTGACCAGCTCGACGATGCCGAACGGTCGAGCATCGCGTTCCAGCTGGGCGAGCACCGCGGCTGGGTCGTAGGTGTGGGAGCGTTCGGATGACCTGGTCTTCGCGCGTGCTCGTTCCGCGCGCCGACGTTCCGCCCTGTTCATCGCTGTTCCTCGGTCACGAGCTGCACCATAGAGGCACCGTTACCACTCCCTGGTTCAAGTTTGAGGTGTCAGCCGGTCGAGTTCATAGCAGAGCAGTGCCACTGCGAAGGCCGTTCGGCGGACTTCATCCCATGTGGGCGTGGGTTGGCCCTTGCTGCGTTCGTCATAGAGGTGGTTGAGGCGCTGTGAACACTTGACGACCAGGCCGAGATGGGCTGCCATCGCTTCACCGTGGCGTGGTGGGAGCCGGCCAGGTTCGGTGAGCCATGGTCGGAGGGCGTTCTCGACCTGTTCGGGGTTGGTGGTGTGACCGACCAGGTCCGCAGTCAGGGCGGACAGCGCAGAGCGGAGCGAGCCGCCGATGTTCACGATGATGTCGTCGGTCATCTCTCCCCACAGGTGCGCATAGGCGTCGTTGAGGAGGCGCGCTGCTTCGGGGTGTCTGCGCTGCAGCTTGGTGGGGTCGTCCAGAAGTGAGCGCACAGCGCCCTCTGCTTGTTCCAACGGTGCTGGCCCTCGCCGCTGCACCCGCCAGCGATAGAAGCGGATGGCGTCCTGGTTGACCCGGAAGGCGTTGCGTCCGCCGTTGGTTCGAGGGAAGAACCCGGTGTCGTGCAGGGTCTGGAGGTCGTGACCGGTGAACGGCACGTGCTCGCCGCGCTGCTCACCACCTAGCCACGCCAGTTGGTCGTGGTCGCCAGCCAGCGAGGAGCTGCGCACCCAAAAGAACTCCTGGCGCTTGCCAGGCAAGGCGTTGAGGTGCAGTTCGACGAGCCGGTCGAGCAACTCGAGCGTCGATCGGTCAAGTTGCGCCTCGATGACGGTGAATGGTTTGCCCGAACTCATGGAGCTGATTGTCGCGCCAAGGTGTGACAAAGAAGCCGCCGGCGGAAGTCAGACCGTGAGGGTCGCCCTACTGGCTGTGCCGATACGCGACCGGGTCGACCCCGACCACTAGCGCCTCAGGCGCACGGAACGGACCAGGTATTCGCCTTGAACCGAGACCGTGCCGTCGAGGATGAGGCGATCGAAGGGCGCCTTCGTCCCATGGTTGAGCCCAGCGCAGCCGCATACGCAACTCAGGGCGGTGTTCGGGTTCGCCATCCAGCACTTTTCGACGCATGTTTGCTGTGCGTAATGCTCGGTTGTCAGATCGATTTCGCCGAAGTGGTCGAGGCATCCGGTGACGATCTCTTGAAGGTGTGGCGCCGCTACTTCGAATGCTTGCTTCGTGTTGTTGAAGCTGACCGTTGTGCGCTGGCCGCAGAACTCGTGCAGGAGCGCGTAATTGCCACCGTCTGGCAAGTACGGGAGCCGAACGAGCAGTCTCCCTTTTACGGGGCGGTACACGGAGGGCAACATCGTTTGTCAGTTTGCCGCGCTGCTGGGGCTTGGGCCACCAGGTTCGTCATTGCATGCTGGGTTGAGCTCGACGGTCCATGCGCCGATCCGGAGGACCCGATGTCGTTGGCTCCAGACCACCGCTGCCTTGGTAGTCACCCATATTGCTCCTGGTATTGCGATGACAAGCGCGTGGACCATG
>DMNR01000453.1:2874-3085 GCA_003452655.1 Actinomycetota bacterium
TCCTTGTCCCGATCTGAGAAGCGACGGAGATTCCTGCAGAGATCGGCACCGAGAACTGGGCCCGGGCATCGCGCCCGTGACGTCAGACGAAATCCGATCGCATGCATCGCGCAACACATCGGAAGGGGAAGCTTCAGGACTGTCGCATCGCGCGAACGGCCCTTCGGCAACGAGCCAAGACTAGCCGACGCAGCGCGCCGCGTGCGTGAAC
>DMNR01000092.1 GCA_003452655.1 Actinomycetota bacterium
CTTCCACGCCGCCGCACTCAAGCATCTGCCCTTGCTAGAGCAGTTCCCCTTCGAAGCGTACAAATCCAACGTCATAGGCACCCTCAACGTGCTGGATGCGTCTGTCGCGGCAGGGGTGGGGACGGTCGTTAACATCTCCACTGACAAGGCTGCTGACCCGACGTGCATGCTGGGCTACTCCAAGCGCATCGCCGAACGGCTCACCGCCGGCATGGCCCAGGACCACCCGGGTCGGTTCGTCTCGGTGCGGTTCGGCAACGTNNCGAGCGCTACTTCATGCTCATCCCGGAGGCCTGCCAACTCGTCCTCGAGGCCGCTGCCGCCGCACCCGGGCGCGGCGAGGTCATGGTGCTGGACATGGGCAAACCGCAGCGGATCGTCGATGTCGCGCGGGCGCTGATTCGGATGTCGGGTCGCACCGGGATCGACATCACTTTCACCGGGCTGCGGCCCGGCGAGAAGATGAGCGAGGACCTCGTCGCGCGGGGGGAAGACGTCACGGCCACCAACAACCGCCTGGTCACCGGCGCCACCGTGCTTCCCATGCAACCCAGCGAGCTCCCGAGCGAGGTCGTCGTCCACGACCATGCGTCGGCCTTGACCTGGACCCGTTCCCACGCGCTGGCAACGATCAGCGGAAAGGCGAGTTAATGCCGTGACGCAGGAGCCTGGCACGGACATCCGCAGTGACCGCTTCATATCGCTGTGGCTGGTCAATCAATACGCCCTTCGCATTGACCAACCCGGCATCACCCGGCACGCCACCCTGGCTAAGTACATGTATGCCGACGGCGTGCGCACCACCATTTTCGCGTCGCCCACGCACTACTGGAATGTCGGCGCAGTGCGGGCCGAAGCACGTGATCCAGAAGCACCGACGTTCCGCTACACCAGAACGCCCGCCATCGAGGTGAACGGTGTCCGACGGGTGCTCTCGATGCTGACCTTCAGCATGCGAGTCCTCTTCGCAGCAACGGTGCAGACCCGGGGCACCACACCTGACATCGTGCTCGGATCGAGCCCGCATCCGTTCGGGGCGCTGGCGGCATGGGCGATCGCCCGGCGATACCGAGTGCCCTTCCTGCTGGAGGTTCGCGATCTGTGGCCGGACTCGCTGATCCACCTGCTGGGTCTGAGTCCGCGCCACCCTCTCATCGCCATGATGCGGGTGCTCGAGCGCTTCCTCTACCGCCGGGCCAAGCTGGTCATTACCCTCCTGCCGGACAGCCGGGCCCATATCCAGCGGGTGGCGGGTCGCCCGGTGCCGGTGTTATGCATTCCCAATGGGTCAGACCTTACGCGGGTCCCCCCGGCGAAGGAACTCGCGGCCCATGACGGCATACGGGTCATGTATGCCGGGGCCCACGGAGTGGCAAACGCGTTGGGGCTGCTCTTGGACTCAGCCGCAGAACTGCAACGCCTCGGCCGCCACGACATCTCCATCCTGCTCGTCGGAGATGGCAAGGACAAGCCTGACTTAGAAGCTCGGGCCAGGGACCTCTGCCTGCAGCACGTTGTCTTCCGCGACCCTGTTGCCAAACACGAGCTGCTTGAGCTGCTGCCTGAAGCGGACATCCTCGTGCTTCCCGGACTGGACTCGCCGCTATACCGCAATGGCATCAGTCCCAACAAACTCTTCGATTACCTCGCAGCGGCCCGTCCGATTGTCATGGCGCTGGACGCGCCGAGCAATCCGGTGGCCCTGGCTGTCGCGGGTGTCGTCGTCGCGCCGAGCGACTCCCAGGCACTCACTCACGGAATCCTCGAGGTCGCTGGATGGTCGTTGGCACGACGCAATGAGGTCGGTATGCGGGGCCGACGGTACGTCGAGGAGAACCATGAAATGCGGGGCCTCGCCGGGCGGCTCGCAGAGGCGCTCAGGACGGCGACAGCGAACCCTGCTCAAGGCCGCGACCGACAGCAGCAGCGATCACGTCACGTCGGCGTGCGGTCCGGATAGCGTCGCCCGAGTACCTTGGCCGGCACTCCAGCGACGACATCGCCGGGAGCCACATCCTTGACCACTGCGGCACCAAGACCCACGAGAGCGTCGTCACCGATATGAGCTTGGTTGATGATGGTGGCCTCCGGTGAGATCCACGCCCGAGCGCCGATCGTGACCCCACCGCTCACCTCGGCGCCGGCGATAATGAACGCCCCTTCGCCTACCGTGACGTTGTGCGCGATAAACACTGCGTCGTCGATCTTGACGTGATCGGACAAGACCGTCGGGTTGATCGTCCCCTGAGCGATCGTGACATGGCTTCCGATTTCCACGTCGTTGCCGATTGTCACGCCGCCCTGATGGGGGATGCGGATGGGAGTGCCGTCGGCCTCTACCTCAAACCCGAACCCTGGCCCACCGATGCTGGTGTGACTTCCGATTCGAACTCGCTCACCCAACACGCACCCAGTCTCCAGCACCGCATGGTGGCCGATGAAGCACCCGTTTCCCACGACCACTCCGTCATCGAGGACGGCAAAGTGTCCGACGTGGACACCGTCACCAAGAACGACGTCCTCCCCGACGAATGCCGTGGGACTCACGGTCGCCTCCCTACCAGTCGCCAGGTAATCGCGCACGACTCGCGCGAACACCAATCGTGGGTTGGCCACGCGCACCGCGTTGGGAAGGCCCTCCGGAGCTGCATCCGGCACGAGGAAGAGGGTTTTCGGATGCGCGCGGACCGTGTGCTCGATCTGTCCGTTCCACGTCTTTGCGAACGCGAGCGTGTGGTCCTGGGGCGCGCCTAGCGCGGAGACACCGGTGACGATGTTGCGCGATTCCAGATGCTGGCCACATGAGGCGGCAACCTCCGCGAAGCTAACCTTGGCCATGGGATGACGCCTTCCACACGAGTGATATGACTTCGAAAGCCTCGGCAAGGTCCAGGCGCGCCTGGTGACCACGGAAGACCGCTGCGCTATGGATATATGACGCGCCGGTATACCCTCGACCAAGCTGCTGTTGACTGGCGTACTGAGCGAGCATTCGCTCCTTCAACTCCAGGTCTTCCTCGCGGAGTTGGACATGCGCGTTGGTCGTCGAGTGGCTTTGATTCCAAGGAATCTCAAATCCGAGAATCGTGATGCCACGGAATGCCCTGACGCATTCTTCATGCACCACCCGGTGGTCTTGGTGAGTGTCTGTGCTTGCATGCGTGAGGACGAGGTCAGGCTGCAACGAACGCTTGACGGCGACCAGCGTTTCCAGGATGTCTTGCCGATGTTGGGGGAAGTTCCGCACGGGAAGCCGGTGTACGGTCGCCGAGGCAGGCTGCAACAGGGCCATGGACGCGTGGAACTCCCGTTCCAGCGTGTCCGCGGACGCTCCCACGGGAAGACTGGCCTCGGCTCGCGACAACGCGTGAACGTGAAGCTCCGCTCCGGCCTGACGGAGCCGCGACAGCGTACCGCCGCATCCGAGTTCGACGTCGTCGGTGTGTGCTCCGACAGCCAACACCCTATGAGACGTCAAGATCATCCGGTCCTCCTCCGATGCGCTTGCCCTCGGCAGTATGCAAAAACCCGGCGCTCCTCAGCCTATCGTCTCCCCCTTGATCAGCCTGGCAACGCACCGCTGGGTGCGGGACCTGCCCCTGCCAGACGATCTATACTTGCCTAGTTCCCTCGCGGCCAGCCCCTCGGGGCGCCACTCCCACCTCGCCAGGACGAATCGATGCGCACCGACCTCGCCCCGCAGCCTTCCCGGGCTGTCGTCGCGGTCACTGGAGCCACCGGCTTCATCGGCCAGCACGTATGCGCCTCCTTGCGACAGGCTGGCCACGAGATCGTCCCGATCGATATCCGGCCTCATTCGGACCCAGACGGTGTGCAGGATGACCTGTCGGACCCAGTCCGCCTCGGGGACATCCTGCGCGCGACCTCCGTCTCACGGTTGGTCCACGCGGCCTGGAACGGCCATCCTCGCAGCGCCGGCACCAACTACGCCGGGCAGTTGACCACCAGCGTGACGCCCACGACGAACACCATGCTTGCGGCTGCCCTGGCGGGGCTCGAGCATGTCGTGTCGATCAGCTCCGGTGGTGGATTGGCAGGAGTCGCCGCCGAGAGGCAGAAACCACCAGCCTACGGCTGGGCCAAACGGGTGGCCGAAGCTGTCGCGGTCGCGCACTCCGAGATGTTCGGATTCACTCTCACGATCCTCAGGCCGTCGGCCGTCTACGGTCCGGGGCAGAACCCGCGAACCGGGCTCGGCGCGATCACGGTCTTCGCAGACGCGCTGCTCCACCATCGCCCGGTCCGATTGCTGGGTAACGGCTCGGAGACTCGTGACTTCCTCCATGTCCGCGATCTGGCTCACGCGGTGGCGCTGTCCGCGTCCCACCAAGCCGACGGCATCTTTCCGCTTGGTGGTCCCGAGTCGCTGAGTCTTATCGAGGTAATCGCGCTGATCGAACAGGTGACGCAGACGCGGGCCACCATCGAGTACTTCCCCGCCACGGGGGTAGACCCGAACCAAGTCACGCTTGATGATTCGGCCTTCCAGAAGGCGACCGGATGGACACCGCAGATCCGCCTCCGTGACTCGTTGCCAGAACTCGTCGATTCACTGCGCAGGTTGACCCCGTGACGGGTGCAGCACAAGCGGCACGAATTCTCGTCATCACCGGCCGGGTGCCTTACTCCACGACCGAAGAAGCGTTCGTTCAAGATGAACTCGAAACGATGCTGCGGCTCGGGACTGACCTTCTCGTGGTTCCTGCTCGGTTGCAGACGTCAGGACCCAACCAGCAGGCCACCTACTCCGGCCTCGTGGGCCGCGTCGTCGCCGAGAAGCTCCTCGCCCCGGCAGTTCTCAAAGGCGCGGCGCGCATCCTGGGGCGCCGTCCGGTCAAGGCCGTTCGAGCGAGCTTCCGGGCCGTCCAGGGCTCGGGCGGACTCCGCAATCTCATGACCAATGTGGCCATCATCCCCAAGGCGCTGTGGATTGCCGGACTGGCGCACGAGAGTCGCGCCGAGCATATCCACTCCTATTGGCTGGCTCACACCACGACGGCCGCGATGATCGCTGGCGAGATCACCGGCATACCGTGGAGTGCCACCGGATTCCGGTGGGATATCGACGCCCGCAATTCGCTCAGGTCCAAGTTGGCTAGCGCGAGCTTTATTCGCGTCGCCGACGAACTCGGCCAACGTCAAATCGCCGCTGCTATCGCCCAACTCGATCTCACGACACCGTTGAACCTCGTCCGGACCGGCGTCCTTGTGCCCGACGCCGCCGCCTGGCGATCCTCACCGCTGACCGTCGACCATTGGTATTGCCCAGGGGCGTTCGTTGAGAAAAAGGGACACACGTTCTTGCTTGACGCGCTCCTGGAAGTGCGGCGCCGTGGGAGGTCGGTTCACCTCGATCTCTTCGGCGACGGTCCGCTGAAGAGTCACATCTCGGCCAAAGTCGCCGAATACGGCCTCACCGACGCCGTCACTTTCCACGGAGTCGTACCCCTAGCCGAGCTGCGGGCCTGCATGATGCGGCATCGCCCGGTCGTGGTCCTGCCGAGCATTCGCTCTTCCGACGGTCAGGAAGAAGGAATTCCGGTCGTCCTCATCGAGGCCATGGCCAATGGCTGTCCGGTCGTCTCGACCACGACTGGGTCGATACCCACCCTGATCACTCCTGGGTGCGGAACACTGGTTCCAGACGAGGATCCAGAGGCGCTGGCCGATGCACTCGACGCGATCTGCGAGCACCCCGGCGCGGCTGGTGCGGCCGCAGACCGCGCCTACGAGCGGGTTCGATCGGAGTTCGATCGCGAAACCGTCGCCGCCACGATGCTCGACTTGATGGCTCACCAAGGGACGCTCCGATGACGTATGCCGACCTGCTCACCGGCGCTTTGGCGCTAGGGCTGCTGGGATACCTCGGCATCATCGTTCTGGTGTACCGACGGACCCGTGACCCTGGGATGACAACCATCCTGCTCCTGGCGTCCTACTGGACGGTCCTCGGCGCCTTTCCCATCCTCGCGACGAAGCGTCTGGACAACGGGGTCAATTACACCTACATGGAGGACCGGCTC
>DMNR01000066.1 GCA_003452655.1 Actinomycetota bacterium
AGATGTGTATAAGAGACAGCCCTTGGGTGTCGGTGTCGATGCGCTGGCGTCGGCGGCTCCGTTCATACCCGGGGGCGCGGGCGCTCTACTGAAAGTGATTCGAGGAGGCGATCGAGTTGATGACGCGGCGGACGTAGCTCGCTCCGGGGACGTCGCGGACAGTTCGAGCGAAATCTTGTATCACTACACTACGGCTGAGGGCGCTGCGGGCATCCAACAGCCCGGCCGCATCCTTCCGTCAGCTCCGGAAACCTACTTGTCCGTAAGCAAGCAGGGCCATCTCGATGCGGGTTTGGCCGATCGAAGCACCACCCCGAACGTCTTTCTGACCGACGTGCCGCCGAGTCAGATTCACGGATCGACAGGCATACTACCTGCGGGGAACACGGGTAGCCACGTGGTCACCGTCCCTCGTAGTGGTGTCGCGAAGCAAGGTCTCCCATTGTTCCAGAATCCGAAGAATCCCCGAATCTTCAATGTTCCCTGTGAGAACGGCGTTTGCGTTTCGGCAGGATCCGTCTCGCAGGTACGCTGATATGACCGACACCTCTCGACCGCGCACTCTGATTGTTTCCCGTCACCCCACCGAGGAGAAGTACTTCCAGGTTCGGTTCCGGGATCCACTCACGGAGACGTGGGATCCGGTTTCTTTGGTCATCCATACCGTTGAACTCCAGAAGCTCTTTGCACTGGGTGCGGGACTGCTAGCCGGGAAGACGGAAAGCGCGGGCGTCGAGGGCGTTTACATCGAGGAACGCGCGTAGCAGGACGCCGAAGAATGGCAGTTTGTAACGAACAGTAAAGGGTACCTTTTTGAGCGACCTGGCTGAGGTCGTCGACCCCGGTGACCTGCGAGGTTTTTACCGCTCTGGACACCGTAGTCGCCAGCGGGGACCGTGACTCTTTATCCAAACCCTTGTAGGACTTGATCGGGATTTGGGAGGCCGTTCACGACTTGGCGACCGTGCTGAAACGCTTTCGTCCACATTACGCGTCCCAAGGAGGGCTCGCTTCGCGAGCCGTCATCCTGAAGCCACGGCGGCGGCCCATGTTTTGACGTCGCGATCGCGTGGTCTGTTGTTGAGGTCGAGTCGTGCGTGTCCGAGAACGCGCACTTATGCAAAGGCGGCCCTGATCAGTCACGGGCCTTGCTGATCGCGGTGATTTGATTCCTCGCCCGCCGCCCCAGGCGGCGCGCGAGATGTCGCGTGGTGTGGCAAGGCCCGCGCCCGGGTCAGCCTTCAAGGTCGCCGCCGTTTCGGTTGGCCCTGCGGGCCGTCTTCGTTGAGGGCGTCGCCTACATAAGTCACATTCTCCGACACTTACGCCTCGCCCTCGCGTTGTCTGTTTGTTCTCGCGGTCGGTTGACGGAGCCGCCGCCGTGGCCGCAAGCGCCGCGCGCTCGTGGGTGCGCCGCCATGGAGCGCGCAGAGTCGCGTTTGTTCCGTGGGCCTCAGGCGCTGCGCGCCCGAGGCCTGGTCGCGTTTGGTCTGTGCGCGCTTCGCGCCGGCGCTGTGTCCTTAGCTGTGCTCGTTCCCTTGCCTCGGCCGCGCTCCCCTACGCGATTACGGGGGATCGCTTCGCTTCCTGCCATCAGTCGGGTTCGCTCGCGATGAGTTCGGGCCGAGACTCACCATCATCAGGGAGGTGCAAAGTTCTTCCACGAGCAATAACTCGAAGCTCGTTAGCCTGGGATCGAAGGCGTGGGGCGACCTGCGTTCTTGGAGTGATCCGACAAATCATCCACGCCCCAGCGAGGGATGAGAGGCGAACCTGCGGGCCGTACCAAAAGGGAACGCGAAGTGGCGTCGTAAAGACACCGGGCCAATCAACTGGGCAGCCCGGAAGAGGGATGGCCGAGCCGCCTCATTGCCGGCGAAGGCAGCAACGGTCGCGGATATCGAGTACGAGCCGCGACCGTCATCCTCGGCGTAGACAGCGACGGCACGCAGGGAAGGTGATGTGAGGGAACGGTCGAGATCTCGACAGATCGGTGGCTCGCTCGGCCATCGTAAGGGACGGTCTAAGGCGCGAGGCGCTGAAATCCGCGACCTGATGTCTATCGAGAAGTCGGAGGAGGCCATAGTAGTGATGAAGGCGGGTAATGCCGCTGGAGCGAAGGGCCTCTACTTGAGTCGTGCTTTCGAAGAGGGAGGGACTGCTTGACTGGCGACGATGTCTCAACGCAAGCGGCGTTAAAGGTCCAAGAACTCCAAAGGAAGCTCTATCGAGCGGCCAAAGCGCAACCGAAGCGGACGTTTGGCATTCTGTATGACAAGGTCTGCTCGGAGATGGTGGTGCGAACGGCATTTGAGCAGGTTCGTCGTAACCGTGGCGCGGCTGGCGTTGACGGAATCACAGTCGAGTCCGTTGAAGCCTCCGGGGTGGAGCGCTTTCTTGAGGAACTCCGCGAGGAGCTTCGCAAGGAAACGTATCGGCCGATGCCGGTACGACGCGTGTTCATTCCGAAGGGGGATGGGAAGCAGCGGCCTCTGGGAATCCCGCGGGTCAAAGATCGTGTGGCGCAAGCGGCGGTAAAGCTGGTGATCGAGCCGTTGTTCGAGGCGAGCTTTCGTCCGAACTCGTTCGGTTTCCGGCCCAAGCGGAGCGCGCATCAGGCGATCGAGGCCATTCGTCGCGAGGTGTACCGGAAGGAAGACGTGATCGACCTGGACCTGAAGTCCTATTTCGACACGATTGACCAGCAGATCCTGATGCAACTGGTACGACGTCGGGTCAGCGACCCTCGCGTCCTGCGGTTGATCAAGCTCTGGTTGCGTGCCGGAGTGATGGATGACGGTGCCTGGGAAGACAGCGATCTGGGCACACCGCAGGGTGGTGTGATCTCCCCGTTGCTTGCGAACATCTATCTTCATCCACTGGATCTCTGGTGGGAAACGAAGATGCAAGGGACGACGCTGGTGAGGTACGCCGACGACATGGTCGTGCTGTGCCCGAAGGGAAGTGCCGAGCGGTACATGATCGAACTCCGGAAGTTCCTCGGCCGGTTGAAGCTTCTCGTCAATGAAGAGAAGACGAAGCTGGTCTCGGCGTGGACGGGGTTTGACTTTCTCGGCGTGACATTTCGGAAGCAGCGGATCCTGAAGCGGCCGGGCGTGGCGTTGTGCTACGGGTGGCCGTCTCGGCGTTCGATGCAACGGATACGGGACAAAGTGCGGCTGGTGGTCGGCGACGGCCTCCAGTACTCGCTTACGGAAAAGATCGTCCGGCTGAATCGCGTGATTCGAGGCTGGGGGAACTATTTCCGCTCTCTCAACTCCGCTCGCGCTTTCCAGAAAGTCGACTACTACGTGTGGCGCAAGCTCACGCGTTGGATGCGACTAAAGCATCACTCACGCACACGGGTTATCAAGGGCAGCCCGGACGCGCTGTATAGGCGCGTGGGTCTCGTGACGCTTCGCGGGACGGTGAGCTATGCGCGCTGAATGCCGACGAAGAAGACTCTCGGAGAGCCGGATGCGGGAAATCCGCAAGTCCGGTTCGATGAGGGGGCGCTGGAAACGGAGCCATGGCCGAAACGAGGCACCGGCATGTTGCGAAAGCAGCCGGAAACAGCAACTCCTCGGTCCTACAGCCACCGCGCCAGCGCCCTACTCCACCGTTGCGGCGAGCCGACCCGCGCCGTGCCCTATGCGGGGAAGGGGACGAGCTTGCGGCGGTCTTCGTCCCACAGCGCGAGGGACGCGCAGTGGAGGCTGGTGCGCATCGTCAGCGTGGGCGCGTGCTGCAGGCGCTCGCTCGACTTGTAGCACTCTTCCAGACGGTAGTTCGGCACCTTCAGCGCGAGGTGATGGATGTGGTGGAAGCCGATGTTGCCGCTGAACCACTGGAGGATGCGGGGGAGATGGAAGTAGGAACTGCCTTCGAAGGCGGCGCGGTCGACCGTCCACGAACCGTCGCGATCCCAATAGGTCTCTTCGAACTGATGCTGCACATAGAAGAGCCAG